>NZ_JBEOZU010000011.1:146687-161847 GCF_040298185.1 Streptomyces sp. NPDC001634
CCCCCCCGCCGCCCCCCCCCCCCCCACCCCCCGCCTGCCCCCGGCGGCGGGGCGCCCCCGCTTCCTGCCCCCCCCCCCCCACGCCGTACTGAACGCCCTCACGCCGCGTTCGGCGCACCGTCCCGTGCCGAGATCTGTGCGACCGTCCGCAGGAGGCTGCGCTTGAACGTGGCGACGAAGCCCTCCACGGTGTCCGTGTCCCGCGGCCGGCTCAGATACGGCTTCAGCTTCGCCTCCACCTCCCGCACCCCGGGCTGCGTCGCCATGTGCCGGGCCACGGCCTCCAGGTCGCCGGTGTACTCGATGACCCGCACCAGCGTGTCGTCGCGCAGGAAGACGGCCGTGGCCAGGATCGTGCCGGCCGCCTCGCCCGCTTCGTCGCGCACCTGACTGGACCTGACCCGCCTGAAGTTGCCGAAGATCTCGGCGAGTTCCGCCTCGTACCCGGGCTTGATGTCGTACGTGATGGCTGCGAACGGCATGCCTGTTCCTCACCTGTCGTGGTCGCGTGTCGGGGGATCGCTCCTGCCTCCAGCCGACACCACACCGCACGAGAACGGCTAGAACCCCCGGCCCTTGCGGCTGCAGGCCGATTCGAGCAGACCTGTAGTCCGCGGTGGGACGTTCCCGGTCGACGCAGACCAGGAGGTACACCATGCACCGCACCCTGATCGTGGCCAAGCTGCGGCCGGACAGGACGGACGACATCGCGAAGATCTTCGACGAGTCGGACGCCACCGAGCTGCCCCACATGATCGGCGTCAGCCGCCGCACCCTGTTCAAGTTCCACGGCCTCTACTTCCACCTGGTCGAGGCCGACGAGGACATCAGCGCCAACCTGTACCGGGCCCGCAGCCACCCGCTCTACGACGACATCAACACCAAGCTCGCCCAGTGCGTGGAGCCCTACGACCCCGACTGGAAGGAGCCCAAGGACGCGATGGCCGAGCCCTTCTACATCTGGACCAAGGACGGAGGACGCATCCAGTGACCACGGCCATCAGCCGCACCGTGAAGGTCTCGTCGGAAGAGGTCGAGGCGAACACCAAGCGCGGGGGCGACCTCCGCGTCACGCTGAGCCCCAAGACCGTGGGCTGCACCTCGGGTTTCGGCGGCGTCATGACCCTGGAGCCCGGTGACTGGGTCACCGAGCACTACCACCCGTACTCCGAGGAGTTCCTGCACGTCATCGACGGCACCCTGGAGATGACCCTGGACGGCCAGGCCCTCGCGCTGACCGCCGGCGACTCGCTGCTCGTTCCCATCGGGGTGCGCCACCGCCTGGTCAACACCGGCGACATCACCGCCCGCTGCACCTTCCATCTGTCCCCGCTCGCGCCGCGGCCCGAGCTCGGCCACGTGGACACCGAGCAGGCGCAGCGCCCCGACCAGGCCAACCCGGATGTGGGTGGAAAGCCGTGACCCGACGGGCCGTCATCACCGGAGTCGGCGCGGTGGTGCCCGGCGGGGTGGGCCGCGAGGCCTTCTGGCGCACCTTGTCCGAGGGGCGCACCGCCACCCGTCGGATCACCCTGTTCGACCCCGGTGCGTTCCGCTCCCAGGTCGCCGCCGAGGTGGACTTCGACCCGATCGCCGCGGGCCTGACGCCGCGCCAGGTCCGCCGTATGGACCGCGCCGCACAGTTCGCGGTGGTCAGCGCCCGCGAGGCGGTCGCCGACAGCGGCATCGACCTGGCGTCGATCGCTCCGGAGCGGGTCGGGGTCTCCATCGGCAGCGCCGTGGGCTGCACCATGGGCCTGGAGGAGGAGTACGTCACCCTCTCCGACAGCGGCAGGAAGTGGCTCGTCGACCACGAGTACGGGGTGCCCCACCTTTACGGCTACATGGTGCCCTCCACCCTGGCCGCGGAGGTGGGCCGGGAGGTGGGCGCCGAGGGCCCGGTCGCCCTGATCTCCACCGGCTGCACCTCCGGCCTGGACTCCATCGGCCACGCCGTGCAGCTGATCGAGGAGGGCTCCGCGGACGTCGCCGTGGCCGGCGCCACCGACGCCCCGATCTCGCCGATCACCTCCGCCTGCTTCGACGCCATCAAGGCGACCACACCCAACAACGACGACCCGGAGCACGCCTCGCGCCCGTTCGACGGCGAACGGGACGGATTCGTCCTCGCCGAGGGCTCCGCGGTCATGGTTCTGGAGGAGCGCGAGGCCGCCCTCGCCCGGGGCGCCCGCATCTACGCCGAGATCGTCGGCTTCGCCGGCCGCAGCAACGCGTACCACATGACCGGACTCAAGCCGGACGGCCGGGAGATGGCCGAGGCGATCACCGTCGCCCTGGACCAGGCCCGGCTGGATCCGAGCGCCGTCGACTACGTCAACGCCCACGGCTCGGGCACCAAGCAGAACGACCGGCACGAGACCGCCGCGTTCAAGCGCAGCCTGGGCCAGCACGCCTACGACATCCCGGTCAGCTCCATCAAGTCGATGGTCGGCCACTCGCTCGGCGCCATCGGCTCCATCGAGGTCGCCGCCTGCGCGCTGGCGCTGGAGCACCAGGTGGTTCCGCCCACCGCAAACCTCAGGACCAAGGATCCGCTGTGCGACCTGGACTACGTCCCGGTCACCGCGCGCGAGCACGCCATGGACGTCGTGCTCAGCGTCGGCAGCGGCTTCGGCGGCTTCCAGACCGCGATGCTGCTCGCCCGCCCCGGTACGGCGGCCGCCGCGGCCGGAAGGAGTGCCTGATGAGCGCGTCCACCGCCACATCCGCCAACGCTCCGGTGATCACCGGCCTTGGCATCTTCGCGCCGACCGGCATCGGCGTCGACACCCACTGGGCCTCGGTCCTCGCGGGCAAGTCGGGCATCGGCCGCATCGAGCGGTTCGACCCGGAGGGCTATCCGGTGCGCCATGCCGGTCAGGTCCCCGGGTTCGACACCGAGGCGAGCGTGCCGAGCCGGCTCATCTCCCAGACCGATCACTGGACCCACCTCGCGCTCGCCGCGGGCGAGGCGGCGCTGGCCGACTCCGGGGCCGACATCGCGCGGATCCCCGAATACGAGATGGCCGTGGTCACCTCCTCCTCGTCCGGCGGCACGGAGTTCGGCCAGAAGGAGATGACCGCGCTCTACCGGCAGGACCCCAGCTGGGTCGGCGCCTACCAGTCGATCGCCTGGTTCTACGCCGCGACCACCGGCCAGCTGTCCATCCGGCACAAGATGCGCGGTCCCTGCGGGGTGCTGGCCTGCGAGCAGGCCGGCGGCCTGGACGCCATCGGGCAGGCGCGCCGGCTCACCCGCAAGGGGGCCCGGCTCGTCGTCACCGGCGGCACCGATGCCTCGCTGTGCCCCTACGGGCTCACCGCCCAGCTGACCACCGGCAGGCTCTCGACGGTTCCCGACCCGGAGCGCGCCTATGTGCCCTTCGACGCCGAGGCGTCCGGGTACCTGCCGGGGGAGGGCGGGGCGATCCTCGTCCTGGAGAGCGCCGAGGCCGCCGCCGAGCGCGGCGCCGGCACCGGTTACGGCCGGGTCCTCGGCTACGCGGCCGGCTTCGACCCGGCACCCGAGTCGGGGCGGCCGCGCGCGCTGCGCCGCACCGCCGAGGCCGCACTGCGCGACGCCGGACTCGGCCCCGCCGACATCGATGTGGTGTTCGCGGACGCCGCGGGCATCGCCGCCGACGACCGGGACGAGGCCGAGGCCATCGCCCAGGTCTTCGGGCCGCGCGGGGTGCCCGTCACGGCGCCCAAGACGCTCACGGGCCGGCTCTACGGCGGCGGCGCCCCGCTGGACGTGGCCACCTCGCTGCTGAGCCTGCGCGAGGGCGTGATCCCGCCCACCACCGGCACCCGAGAGCCGGCCCCGGGCATGGAGATCGACCTGGTCACCGACGATCCGCGCGAGGCCCGGCTGCGCCACGCCCTGGTACTGGCCCGCGGCTACGGCGGCTTCACCTCGGCCCTGGTCCTGGGCCGCTGACACGGAAGGGAGTACCCCATGGCCGGACACACCGACAACCACATCGTCATCGACGCGCCCATGGACGTCGTATGGGAGATGACCAACGACGTGCCCAACTGGCCCGATCTGTTCAGCGAGTACGCCTCCGCCGAGGTGCTGGAGAGGGACGGCGACACGGTCGTCTTCCGGCTCACCATGCACCCGGACGAGGACGGGCAGGTCTGGAGCTGGGTGTCGAAGCGCACCAGCTTCCGCGAGACCCGCACGGTCCGCGCCGAACGGGTGGAGACCGGCCCGTTCGAGTTCATGACCATCTACTGGGAGTACCTCGAGGAGCCCGGCGGCGGCGTGCGGATGCGCTGGGTGCAGGACTTCCACATGAAGCCCGCCGCGCCGGTGACCGACGACCGCATGACCGAGCACCTCAACCGCAACACCAAGGTGCAGATGGAGCTCATCAAGCAGAAGGTCGAGGCCGCGGCCCGCGCCCTGGCCGGATGAGGGAGCGGCGACCGTGCTCACTGTCCTCGCCCCCCTGCTCCTGCTGCTCAACGGCCTGGCGGCCGGAGTGATGCTGGGCACCCAGCTCGGCGGCTTCCCCTACATGGCCTCGCTGCCCGTCGACCGCTATGTGCACGCCCATGCCTTCCTGGGCCGGCGCTACGACCCGGCCATGCCGATCTGCCTGATCGGCACGGTCGTCCTGGACGTGGTGCTGGTGCTCGAGGCCCCGGCCGCGACGGCACGGGTGCTGTTCGCGGTCGGCGCGATCCTCACGGCGACCACCCCGGTCATCGCCATCGTCAAGAACGCGCCGGTCAACCGCTGGATGCGCACCCTCGACCCGGACAACCTGCCCGCCGACTTCAAGGATCCGCGGCCCGAATGGGGCGCCTGGAACAGCCGGCGCAGCTGGATCACCATCGCCGCTCTCGCCGTCAACTGCACGGCGCTCGGCTTCCTGCTCTGACCCGCCCCCCGACGACACGCACCTCACGACCTAAGGAATCTCCATGGACCTCGAACTGCGGGGCAAGACGGCCCTGGTCACCGGCGGCACCCGCGGTGTCGGCCGGGGCATCGTGCTGGCCCTGGCGCGCGCCGGCGTCGACGTCGTCACCTGCTACGTCCACCCGAGCGAATACGTCACCACCCTGGAAGAGGAGCTGAAGGAGACCGGCGGCAACCACCATGTGCTGCGCGCCGACCTGTCGCAGCCCGAGGAGATCGCCGCCCTGCTCACCCGGGTCCGCGAACTGCACGGCGACCGCCTCGACCTGCTGGTCAACAATGCGGGAGCGATCAGCCACGTCCCCTACGCCGACCTGTCCCCGGAGGAGTGGCACCGCATCGTCAACACCAACCTCACCGGCGCCCACCTCGTCATCCAGCACGCGCTGCCGCTGCTGGGCGAGGGCTCCTCGGTGGTGTCCATCGGCTCCCGCGCCGTGGACGCGGGCGTCCCGCTGCGTTCGCACTACACCGCCACCAAGGCAGCGCTGGTCGGTCTGAACCGCTCCCTCGCCAAGGAGTTCGGCGGCAAGGGGATCCGCTTCAACATCGTCGCCCTCGGCGTCATAGAGACCGAGAAGTACCACGAGCTGCCCGAGGACCAGAAGCGGCTGATGGCCGAACGGTACGGCGCCAAGACCGCGCTCGGCCGGCTGGGCAGGCCCAACGAGGTCGCCGGCGCCATCCTGTGGCTCGCCAGCGACCTGTCCCGCTACGTCACCGGCAACACCATCGGCGTCGACGGGGGGATCTCCTGATGGCCTTCCGCGTGATGCTCCGCCTGGAGATCCAGCCCGGCCGGGAGACCGAGTTCGAGCAGGCGTGGCTGGCCGGCACCGACGCGGTCACCGGCCATCCCGCCAACATCGGCCAGTCGCTGTCCCGCGAGCCGGACGGCACGTACGTCATCGTCAGCGACTGGGTCGACGAGCCGCGCTTCAGGGAGTTCGAGGAGAGCCCCGCCCACCTCGAACACCGTGCCACCCTGCACCCGTTCCGCAAGGGCGGCACCTTCCATGTGATGGAGATCCGGCACGCCATCGAGGGCAAGGGGGCCGTCGGTGCCCGGTGAGGGCGGGGCCACGGGCGAGGTACGCGTGGTCGTGTACCAGGCCGCCCTGGACGAGGGGCAGCTCGCCGCCGTGCGGGCTGCCTACCACCGGGTCAGCGAACGGCTCGCCGGGGTGCCCGGCATGCTCGGCAACGAACTGCTGCGCAGCCCGCTGGATCCCACCGCCCTCGCCGTGATGAGCCGCTGGGAGTCGCTGGAGGCGTTCCGGGCGTGGGAGGCGGGCGCCGACCACCGCGAGGACACCGCCCCACTGCGGCCGTACCGCGACGCCCGGACACCCGTCCCGTTCGCCGTCTACGAAGTCGACGCCGCGTACTGACGCGCTCCGCGGGAATTCCGGTTCATCACCCGCGGGCCCGTCGTGGCTGGTCGCGCCCGCGCGGCGGAACCGCACAGCGGCAGGGCCCCGCGCCCCTTCGGAGCGCTGCCGAAACGCATCCGACTTCGGGACCCGCTCAGCGCGCCACGCCCCGACGGGGGCCGAGCACACCCCGAGACACAGAGAAGAGAACCCACCATGAGCAAACCCGAGTTGGCCTTCATCGGCCTGGGCAACATGGGTGGCGGCATGGCCCGGCGGCTGCTGGACACCGGGCACACCCTCACCGTCCACAACCGGACCGCGAGCAAGGCCGCGCCGCTCGTCGAGGCGGGTGCCAGGCTCGCCGACGCCCCCGAGCGCGCCGCGGCCGGCCACCACCTGATCCTGCTGAGCCTCAGCGACGAGAAGGCCGTCGACGAGGTGCTGTTCGACCGGGTGGTGCCGGTGCTGCAGCCCGGCGCCGTCGTCGTCGACACCTCCACGGTCTCGCCCGGCTACGCCCGGCAGGCCGCCGAGCGGCTCGCCGCGAAGGGACTGCGCCGGGTCGAGGCGTGCGTCGTCGGCAACCCGCTGCAGGCCCGCAAGGGCGAGCTGCGCGTGTACGTTTCCGGGGACCCGGCCGACCTGTACGAGGCGCGCCCCGTGCTCGAGGCGATCGGTACGGAGGTCGTCCATGTGGGCGCGCCCGGTACCGCCGCCAGCCTGAAGCTGATCCTCAACCTGCTGCTCGGCGCCCAGGTCGCCTCGCTGTCCGAGGCCGTTGCCTACGGCACCGCCGCGGGCCTGGACCGCGACCAGCTGATCGGCGTGATCTCGGCGAGCGGCTTCAGCTCGCTGGTGATGCGGTTTCGCGCTGATCTGATGCTCAAGCGGTCCTACGAACCCGCCTTTTTCCGCTCCGAGTTGATGGAGAAGGACATCCGGCTCGCCCTGGAGGCCGCCGCCGGGTACGGCACGGGGATGCCGGTGCTGGGCACCGTGCGCGAGCGGTTCGCGGCCGTGGTGGCCGCGGGCGACGGGGACAAGGACGCCTCGGTGCTCGTGGAGCACCAGTCGTAGCCAAGAAGTCGAAGGGATGTGAGGCTGTGCGCAGTACAGGCCGGAGTGCGCTCCGGAACACCGATGTCGTGGTGGCCGGTTCAGGGCCGGCCGGGCTGGCGACGGCCCTGTTCCTCGCCGAACAGGGAGTGGACTGCTACCTGCTGGGAGGGCAGCGGGAGCGGGTCCGGCCGCCGCGCATCCTCGGCGTCCACCCCCGGGCCATGGAACTGTTGCGTTCCCTGGGTGTGGAGGCGGCGGTACGGGACCTGCCGTCGACCCGGGCCCTGGCCGGGAACTCGGGCATCATCTCCATGGAGTCCCTGGCCGGGCTGGAGCTGGGCTCCCTGGACGCCAAGTACGTCGTGGACGTCGACACCGATCTGGGCAGCCTGTCGCCCACCACCTGGTGCCTGTGCGAGGAGGCGGAGCTGGAGCAGGCGCTGCGCGAGCGGGCGGAGCGTCTGGGCGTACGGCTGCGGCCGGACGCCGAGCTCGTCTCCTTCGAACGGGAGGGCTGGGGCGACGAAGGGATCCTGGCGGTGGTCCGCGACCGGGCAACCGGCGAGGAGCACCGCGTCAGGGCCTGTTGCCTGGTGGACGCGGGCGGCACCGGCGGCGTCGTGCGGGAGCGGCTGGGCGTCGCCTTCGACGGCCGGACCCTCGGCCACTTCGTCACCGTCCGCTTCACCGCGGACCTCACCGGGGAACTGCGGGGCCGCCGCTTCGTCATGGCCTACGTCGACAACCCCGGCGTGCGTGGCTCCCTGATGCCGCTGGACAACCGCGCCGACTGGCTGCTGCACGTGCGCCACGACCCCGAGCGGGAACCCGCCGAGTCGTTCACCGAGGAGCGCTGCACCGAACTGGTGCGGGCCGCCACCGGTGTGGCCGGCCTGACGCCGCGGATCGAGAGCGTCAGCTCGTGGGCGGGGGAGGCGGGAGTCGCCGAGCGGTTCGCGGACGGCCCGGTGTTCCTGGTCGGGGACGCGGCGCACGTGATGCCGCCGAGCGGCGGCTTCGACGCGGGCACCGGCATCATCGACGCCCACAACCTGGCCTGGAAGCTCGTCGCGGTGCTGGACGGCTGGGCCCATCCGGACCTCCTCGACACCTACGACGAGGAGCGCCGCCCCGTCTGCGCGGCCACCGCCGAGCAGGCGGTGCTGCGGGCCAGGGACCGGGCCCGGCTGCTGGCCGCCTACCCGGACCCGGCCGACCCGGAGCTGGTCCCGGACCCGCTGGTCTGGCTCTCCTCCCGGTACCGCTCGTCGGCCGTGACGCCCTGGGACGAGGGCACCCTGCCCGGCTACGGACTGTGGGCGGCGGAGAACGACGGCAGGCCCGGCAGCCGCGCGCCCCATCTGCGGCTGCGCCACGGTGGGGCCGAGATCTCCGTGCACGATCTGTTCGGCCGGTCGATGGTGCTGCTGACCGGGCCCGACAACCTCCCGTGGCGGGAGGCCGTCCGCTCGGTCGCCGCCGAACTGGGCGCCCCCTTCCAGGTGTACGGCGTCGGCACCGACCTGGAGGACCTCGACGACCGCTGGCCCGAGCTGTACGGCGTCACCGCGCAGGGTGCCGTGCTGGTGCGGCCCGACGGAGTGGTCGCCTGGCGCTGCACCGAGGCGCCGATCTTCACCAGGACCGTGCTGCGCGGCATCACCAAGCGGGTGCTCCGGCTGGACAGGCGGCCCGCTGAGAAGGAGAAGAGGACACCGTGACCGGGACCACAGGCCGGACGGACACCGGCACCGATGAGCCGCTGAGGGTGATCCTCCGCATGGAGGTGCATCCGGAGATGACCGCCGACTTCGAGAGGGTGTGGCTGTCCGTGGGGGAGAGCATCGCCCGCGAGCCCGCCAACCGCGGCCAGATGCTGGTGCGGTCCACCGAGGAGGAGGGCGTGTACTACGTCCTCACCGACTGGGCCGGCGAGCGCGCGTTCCGCGACTTCGAGGTCAGCCACCGTCACACCCTGCACCGGCAGCGGCTCAAGCCGTTCCGGCGCGGCGGCGACATGGCCGTCACCGAGGTCGTGCACCGGCTCGAGCCGGTGTCGAGCGAGCCTCAGGAGGCGTGATCGACAGTGGGGTCCGCCCCCCGGATCCCACCCGAGGACCACCCATGACGAAAAGCCTCCGCCTCCCGCGCCGCCGGTTCCTGCTCGGTGCGGGAGGCTTTGCCGTGGCCGCAGGAGCCGGCTGGGGCGCGACCTTCCTGACCGTCTATCAGGGGCGCCGACGCAGCAACGTGGGGCGGCTGTCCTTCCGCAATCCGCTGCGGATCCCCGGTCTGCTCGACCCGGAGCCGTCCCCCGACGGCCGCCGCCACTACCGGCTCACCCTCGCCGCGGGCACCAGCGAGCTGCTGCCCGGCCGCCGCACCCCCACCTGGGGCGCCAACGGGGCGTATCTCGCGCCCACTCTGCGGGCCCGGCGCGGCGACCGTATCGCCGTCACCGTGCGCAACCGGCTGCCGGAGGCCACCACCCTGCACTGGCACGGCATGCTGCTGCCCGCGCGGATGGACGGCGGCCCGCATCAGATGATCGCCGCGGGCGCAGACTGGCAGCCGTCCTGGACGGTGCACCAGCCCGCCGCCACGCTCTGGTACCACCCGCACCCGCACGGCTCGACCGGCTCGCACGTCTACCGGGGCGTGGCGGGCATGATCATCCTCGACGACGAGCACTCCGATCACGCCGCCCTGCCCCGCGCGTACGGTGTCGACGACGTGCCGCTGGTGATCCAGGACAAGAACTTCCACGCCGACGGCACCCTGGACTTCACCGAGACCGAACTCGCCGAGTCCGTCGCCGGCGCCGACAACCTGGGCGTGCTCGGCGACACCATCCTCGTCAACGGCACCTACGACCCGTACTTCGAGGTCACCACCCGGCGGGTGAGGCTGCGGCTGCTCAACGGCTCCAACGCGCGCGTGTACTGGCTCGGCTTCACCGACGGCCGCACCTTTCATCAGGTGGCGACGGAGGCCGGGCTGCTCGCCCGGCCGCGCGCCCTGGACCGGCTGCTGCTGGCGCCCGGCGAACGCGCCGAGATCGTGGTGGAGTTCGCCCCCGGCGACGAGGTCGTGCTGCGCAGCTTCGAGCCGTCGCTGCACCTCGGTTTCCCCACCGAACGCTTCATGGGCGGCGATGACACCTTCGACATCGTTGCCCTGCGCGCCGCCCGCGACCTCGGGTCCTCTCCCGCGCTGCCCACCCGCCTCGACGGCGCCCCCGCCCTCGTGGAGGCGGTGCCCGGCGCGGCCCGACGGCGGCACTTCGAGTTCACCGGCCTGCAGATCAACGGAAAAACGATGGACATGAGCCGCATCGACGAGGTGGTCCCGGCTGGCGCCACCGAGATCTGGGAGGTCGAGCGCGGCGACGAATGGGTCCACGTCCTCCATGTGCACGGCGCCGTCTTCCAGGTCCTGGACATCAACGGCAAGGAGCCGCCGCCGTACGTCCGCGGCCCCAAGGACACCTTCTACCTGCACGAGTTCGGCACGGCCCGGCTCGCCGTCCGGTTCGACACCCTCACCGACCCCGAGGCGCCGTACATGTATCACTGCCATGTGCTGCGCCACGAGGACGAGGGGATGATGGGCCAGTTCACCGTCGTACGGCCGGGCACCGAGGACCGGGCGCCGAGGATCGTGGCGGGCGGGGCGGCACACCACCACTGAACGCAGGACGAAGCCCCCGGGACACTTGGTGGAACCCAAGCGTCCCGGGGGCTTTCTGCTGCCGCCGGCCGGATCAGAGCGCCAGCCGGATCCCGTACCTGCGCAGCCAGGTGTTCAGCTGCAGCGGCAGCTCGACGTTGGCCCGCCGAGCCCACCGGTTCAAGCCCTCCGGGTCCTTCAGCACCGCCCGCACCGCCGCCACGTCCAGCAGCGGCAGCACCGGGGCCTGGGGGTCCTCCAGCAGCGCGTGCATCTCCGTGCGCAGCGCCTGCTCGTAGCCCGGGTCGAGCGTGACCGGGTAGGGGGTCTTGCGCCGCTCGATGACGCTCTTCGGCAGCACATGGCGCACCGCGGCGCGCAGCAGGCTCTTCTCGCGGCCGTCGAAGTTCTGCAGCTCCCAGGGGAGGTTGTAGGCGTACTGCACCAGCCGGTGGTCGCAGTACGGCATGCGCACCTCCAGGCCCACCGCCTTGAACAGCCGCTCCGTGTGCCCGTTCTGATTCTCCATGAAGTTGGTCAGGTGCACCCAGCACAGCTCCCGCATATGCCGTTCCTCGGCGGACATCCCCGGCAGATGCGGGGCCTCGGCCACCGACTCGCGGTAGCGCTGCGCCGCGTAGTCCAGCGGGGCCAGCTCCTTGAGCAGCGACTCGTCGAACAGACCGCAGCCCAGGCCCTTGGCGTCGTCGCGCACCACGCCGCGGGCCACCCACGGGAAGGTGTCCATCCGCGACTCGACCGGGTCCCGGTTCCAGGCGACCCCGTGGAACAGCGAGTCGGCCGCCTCGCCGGTCAGCACGACCTTGGTGTCCCGCTCGCCCACGGCGCGCGCCAGCAGGTACAGCGAGGTGTTCATGTCGCCCAGGGGCGTGGGGTAGTCCTTGGCCCGCAGCACCTGCCAGCGCGCCACCTCGTCGCTCAGCTCTGCCGGATCCAGGACCACACTCGTGTGGTCGGTGTCCAGATGCCGGACCACGTCGGCCGCGTACGGGGCGTCCGGCGACTGGCGGGTGTCGGTGGCCCGGAAGTTCTCCGCGTGCCGGGCGAAGTCCACGGTGAACGTGCGGATGCGGCGGCCCGACCTGCGCAGCTCCCGGTCCGCGAGGCCGACCACGCCGCTGGAGTCGAGGCCGCCGGACAGCAGCGAACCCACCGGCGCGTCGGTGCGCAGGTTGCGTTCGATGCTCTCCTCCAGCAGACCCCGGATGGTGTCCACGGTGGTGTCCAGGTCGTCGGTGTGCTCGGCCGCGTCCACGCCCCAGTAGCGGGTCAGCTTCGTCCCGCCCGCGCTCACCACCAGGTGGTGCCCGGCCCGCAGCCGGTGCATCCCGCGGAACGGCGCCACATGCGGCGTACCGGAGTACGTGAAGATCTCCCGCAGGCCCTCGGCGTCGACCTCGGCCGGCACCAGCGGGTGCGCCAGGATCGCCTTCGCCTCCGAGCCGAACACCAGGCCCGTGGCGGTGGGGAAGTACAGCAGGGGCTCCACGCCGAGCCGGTCGCGCACCAGGAACAGCTCCTCGCGGCGGGCGTCCCACACCACGCCCGCGAAGGTTCCCTCCAGCCGGTGCACGGCTTCGGTGCCCCACTCCAGGTAGGCGTGGAGGAGCGTCTCGGTGTCGCCGCCGGACCGGAAGCGGTGGCCGCGGCGGGACAGAGTGCCGCGCAGCTCCTCGTGGTTGAGGATCGAGCCGCTGTGCGCGGCCACCGCGACGGTGCGCCCGTCGTGCTCCAGGGCGACCGGCTGCCGGCCGCCGCCCTCAGGTTCGAACACCGCGAGGTGGCGTCGGCCCAGCGCGGCGCGCGGACTCGTCCAGACGCCCTCGCCGTCAGGTCCGCGCAGGGCCATCGTCGCGGCCATGGCCAGGACGGTGCCGCGTTCCCGGGTCAGATCCCGGGACCAGTCCACCCAGCCGGTGATTCCAGACATGCTCTCTCCCTCGTGTCGCGGGGTGTGACGGCGGGGCCGGTCACCGCGCCAGCAGTGCCTTCAGTACGTCGTCGAGTACGGCCTCGGGGTCGTCCTTGGACGCGGGGGAGCGCCAGGCGACCACGCCGTCCGGCCGCACCAGCACCGCGCCGTCGGCACCCACGCCGTACGCCGGGCCCCAGGCGCCCGACGCGTCGCCCAGCGCGCTGCCGCCCAGGCGGAGCACCTCGAGCGTCAGTCCCGCACGCCCTGCGGCGGCCTGCGCGGCCTTCTCCCACGCCTCGCCGTCCGGGCCGGCGAGCAGCACCGGCGTGCGCGTGAACAGGTCCAGCGCCGATATCTCCTGCCCCTCCCGGGTGAGGACGACGTGCGGGGCACGGGTGCCGGGCAGACCGTGCGGGTCGGCGTTCCACACGCCCTCCGCCGGGGCTTCGTCGGTGCCGTGCAGTACGGCGGCGGAGCGGTACTGCCAGCCGAACCAGATCTCGGTGTCGGCGTGGATCGCCGGGTTCGCCGGCGCGGGCTCCTTCTCCGCGAGCCGCGGGCGGTCCTTGGAACGCAGCACCGCCTGCTCGACCGTAGCCGCGCACACCGGCCGGCGCTCCGGGTCGTAGCTGTCGAGCAGGCCGGGGCCGGCCTCGCCGCGCAGCACCGCGGCCATCTTCCAGGCCAGGTTGTGCGCGTCCTGCACACCGGTGTTGGAGCCGAACGCCCCGCTGGGCGGCATCACATGGGCGGCGTCGCCCACCAGGAACACCCGTCCGGAGGCGAACGCGGTCGCGGTCCGCCCGGCGGCCTCCCACGGGATCACGCCGAGGACCTTCACCTCCAGCTCCGGCACCCCGGCCGCGGCCCGCACCAGCTCCCGGCACCGCTCCTCGCCGAAGGACGCGGGGTCCTCGGCCGCCGGGTCGAACACCACGTGCAGCAGCCAGCGCCGGGAGTTGTCCAGGGGCATCAGCGCACCGCGTACGGTGTCGTTGAACGTGTAGCACATGATGAACCGGCGGTCGCCGAGCTGTTCGGCCAGGTCCGCCTCGAAGTGGATGTTCAGGAAGTGCCCGGTGGTGCCGGGCCCCTCGAAGCCGATCCCCAGCGCGCGGCGCACCGGGCTGTTCGGGCCGTCCGCGGCGACCAGGTAGTCGGCGGTCACCGTGCGGACCGTGCCGGAGTCCCGGTCCCGCAGCCGCGCGGTGACGCCGTCCGTGGTCTGTTCGAACGACTCCAGCTCGGTGAAGTACTCGAAGTGCGCCCCGAGTTGTTCCGCGCGCCGCCGGATCACCGGCTCGAACTCGTCCTGGTGGCACAGGCACCAGCCGGTCGGTGACAGGGCGCTCAGATCGGTGCGCACATCCATGAAGTACTGCTCGTGCAGCGCTCCCAGCTGATGCCCGGCCAGCGACTGCGCGGCCAGCACCCCGCTGTTCCCGGCGAGCGCCCGCGCCGACTCGGTGGCCCGCACGTCCTGTTCCAGGCCGACAGCGCGCATCAGCTCCATCGCCCGCGGGTTGATGCCCCGCGCACGGGGGTGCGGCGACATGCCGCGGTGGCGCTCCACCACGACGCAGGGCACCTCGTGCCAGGACAGGAACAGGGCGGTGGACAAGCCGGCCAGTCCCGCGCCCACCACCAGCACCGGGGTGTGCTGCTGCTTCTCGGACACGTGCTTCCTCCTCTGAACGTCACCCGTGCGCTTCAGCGTGGGCGCACGGGGTCGGGGCGCGATGGAGGAGGGCTGGAAGCCCGGCTCAGTAGCGGTAGTGGTCGGGCTTGTACGGACCTTCGACCTCGACGCCGATGTACGCGGCCTGCTCGGGACGCAGCGTGGTGAGCTTCACGCCGAGTGCGTCCAGGTGGAGGCGGGCGACCTTCTCGTCCAGGTGCTTGGGCAGCGTGTACACGCCGGTGGGGTACGCGTCGGGCTTGGTGAACAGCTCGATCTGGGCCAGCGTCTGGTCCGCGAAGGAGTTGGACATCACGAACGACGGGTGACCGGTGGCGTTGCCCAGGTTCAGCAGACGGCCCTCGGACAGGACGATGATCTTCTTGCCGTCGGGGAAGGTCCAGGTGTGGACCTGCGGCTTGACCTCGTCCTTGACGATGCCCGGGACCTTGGCGAGGCCGGCCATGTCGATCTCGTTGTCGAAGTGGCCGATGTTGCCCACGATCGCC
>NZ_JBEOZU010000012.1:0-140902 GCF_040298185.1 Streptomyces sp. NPDC001634
CGGATGATCCGGCGAACACTGCAACGCGAAATCCAGAGCCACCTCCAGCCCCACATCCCGCGCCCGCCCCACGAACCAGTCGAAATCCTCGATACCCCCCAACTCCGGGTGCACCGCATCATGCCCGCCCTCCGGCGACCCGATCGCCCAGGGCACCCCCACATCCCCCGCACCCGCCGACAGACTGTTGTTCCGCCCCTTGCGGAACGTCACCCCGATCGGATGAATCGGCGGCAGATACACCACGTCGAAACCCATTCCCGCGATCGCCTCAAGCCGCCGCGCCGCCGACCGGAACGTCCCATGCGGCCGCTCAGGCGTACCCTCCGACCGCGGGAAGAACTCGTACCACGCCCCGAACAACGCCCGCTCCCGCTCCACCACCAACGGCAACGGATCCGACGACGACACCAACTCCCGCAACGGATGACGAGCCAGAACCCCATCCACCTCCGGCGTCAACGCCGCCGCCAGACGGGACGCGGCCGGGCGGCCGGTGTCGCGCAGGGCGTCCACCGCAGCGAGGAGCACGTCCTGCCGGTCCTCGTTCTCGGGGATGCCGGCGGCTGCGCGTTCGTACAGCCGGGCGCCCTCCTCCAGGACCAGCTCGGTGTCGATCCCCGCGGGGATCTTGATCCCGGCGTGCTTCCGCCAGGTGGCGACCGGATCGCCCCACGCCTCCACGGCGTAGGTCCAGTGCCCCTCGCTGTGTGCGCAGACCGTGGCGCCCCAGCGGTCGGTGCCGGGGGCGAGTTCGTGCATCGGCGTCCACGGGCCGGGGCGGCCCTCCGGGTCCTTGAGGACGACATTGGCGGCGACGGCGTCGTGGCCCTCGCGGAAGACCGTGGCGGAGATCTCGAACTCCTCGCCCACCACCGCCTTGGCCGGACGGCGGCCCTGGTGGACGAGGGGACGTACGTCCAGGACGGGGATGCGTCCGAGGGTGGGATCTGTGCCCGGGGCCGGGGTCGGACTCCCGGCGGGACCCGGACTCCCGGCGGGACCCGGACTCGGGGTGGGACTCGGGCCCGCGGCGGGTTTCCGCGGGGCGGGGGGAACGGCGTCGGCCTTCCGCATGGGGGAGGTGCCGGTGCCGGATGCCGGGGGTGCAGGCGAGTGGTGCGACGGGGGCATGACCGCTCCTGTCCGCGTCAACGTGGGTGGGCGGATGGGGGTGTCGGGAGGTGGGCCGGCAGGTCTACCGGAGGAGCCTTCCCATGCTGTGCGGGTGGGCATTCCGGCACTTTGTTAACTACTCACGCGTATGTCTACCTTCAAGACCGGCCGCTTCCGGAACAGCGGAAAAGGACCGGCCCCACCCGAGGGGGGCGAGGCCGGCAAGGGTACGCGTGTCCGGTTAATTCTGGTTTACGCGAGTCCGGTTTGCAGGGGTCAAGGGTTGTCCACCTGAAGCAGTTTGTTCGGCGAGCCGATCCCCGCTCCCCTGATCTTCCCGGAGGCCGCCCGCTGTACGAGCGCCTGGCTCACCTGCGCCGGAGTGGCCTTGGGACGGCCCGCCAGATACAGCGCCGCGGCGCCCGTGACGTGCGGTGTCGCCATCGACGTACCGGAGAAGGTGGCGATTCCCGTGTCGCTCGCGTTCGAGTCGGAGGTGATCGCCACGCCGGGGGCGAACAGGTCCAGGCTCGAACCCCAGTTGGAGAAGCTCGCCCGGGTGTCCTTCTGGTCGCAGGCGCCGACCGTGATGGCCTGTGTGACGCGGGCCGGGGAGTACAGGCCGGCCGGGAGTCCGTCGTTGCCGCCGGCGACCGCGTAGGTGACGCCGGAGGCTATGGAGTTGCGCACGGCCGCGTCCAGCTGGGCGTTCGCGTAGCCGCCCAGGCTGAGGTTCGCCACCGCGGGCTTCCTGGCGTGCTTGGTCACCCAGTCGATCCCCGCGATGACCTGCGCCGTCGTGCCCGCGCCGGTGTTGTCGAGGACGCGCACGGCGACGACCTTCGCCAGCTTGGCGACCCCGTACTCGGTGCCCGCGATGGTTCCGGCCACATGCGTGCCGTGGCCGTTGCCGTCGGCAGCGGTACTGTCGTTGTCGACGAAGTCCCAGCCGTAGCTCGCCCGGCCCCCGAAGTCCTTGTGCGAGATGCGGATGCCGGTGTCGATGACGTACGCCGTCACGCCCGCGCCCGCCGCTTCGGGCCAGGTGTAGCCCTTGTCGAGCGGCAGGTTCGGCTGGTCGATGCGGTCCAGGCCCCACGAGGGCGGGTCCTTCTGGAAGTGGTCCAGGGTGACCCTGGTGTCCTGCACGACCGAGGCCACGCGGGAGTCCGCCGCGAGACGCCTGGCCTGCTGCTCGTTGACCTTCACCGCATATCCGTTGAGCGCGGTCCGGTAGGTCTGGCTTATTTTCGCCCCGTACTTCTCGGCGATGCCCTTGCCGACGGCCGACGGAGCCTCCGTTCCCCCCTTGAGCGTCACGATGTAGCTGCCGCTGACGGCGCCGGGAGCTCCGGCGCCGAGGATCATCCCCTCCGGGGCGGCCTGCGCGGGCTGGGCGATGGCCGAGAGCGCCGCGACCGTGGTGACCGCGGTGAGGCCGCCCGCCCAGCGCAGACGCGCGTTTCTCATCCGTGCCATGACGTGAGTTCCCCTCCTCGACTCGACGCACGGCGGCCGGAGTTCCATCCACGCCCGGGCTGTTGCCGGCCGGTGCGCCAGTGGGCAGCCTCTCGTGTGGTGTGAACCGCCACAAGGTCGCCCAGGTGGCCGGAATCGGCCATATCGGCTATGGCGGATGTGTAAAGGTTGCGTTGTTTTTCGGACGGCAGTCTCGGCCCGTCCGGCGCTTGAGCACGAGGCTGTTCAGGCCGAAAGCGGGGGCTGGGGGTAGCCCCGGGGACGGTCACCGCAACCCGGCTGCGTACAAACCCGGCGGTGAGCGAACCGGACCGCGTACCGTCGGAGACGACACGTACGCCTCCGTGAAGGTGGAACTCGTGAAGGCCATCCGCAGGTTCACCGTACGTCCCGTCCTCCCCGAAGCCCTTCACCCGCTGAGCGATCTCGCGCGCAATCTGCGCTGGTCGTGGCATGCGGAGACCCGTGACCTCTTCCAGTCCGTCGACCCCGAGCGCTGGGCCGCCTCCGAGGGCGACCCGGTGCGGCTGCTGGGGAGCGTGCCGCCCGCCCGGCTCGCCGAGCTGGCGGAGGACCGCCGCTTTCTGCGCCGCCTCGCCGCGGCCACCGACGATCTGACCGACTACGTGAGCGGCGACCGCTGGTACCAGTCCCAGCCCCAGTCGTCCGACCTCCCCGCCGCCATCGCCTACTTCTCGCCCGAGTTCGGCATCACGGCCGCGCTGCCCCAGTACTCCGGCGGTCTCGGCATCCTCGCCGGCGACCATCTGAAGTCGGCCAGCGACCTCGGCGTGCCCCTGATCGGGGTGGGCCTGCTGTACCGGCACGGCTACTTCCGGCAGACGCTGTCGCAGGACGGCTGGCAGCAGGAGCACTATCCGGTGCTCGACCCCAACGAGCTGCCGCTGGTGCCCCTGCGCGAGCCGGACGGCACCCCCGCACAGGTGTCCCTGGGCCTGCCGGGCGGACGCCGGCTCCAGGCCCGTATCTGGCTCGCCCAGGTGGGGCGGGTCCCGCTGCTGATGCTCGACTCGGACGTGGAGGAGAACGGCCTCGGCGAACGGGGCGTCACCGACCGGCTCTACGGCGGCGGCAGCGAGCACCGGCTGCTCCAGGAGATGCTGCTCGGCATCGGCGGGGTGCGCGCGGTGCGCACGTACTGCCGGCTGACGGGGCACCCCGATCCCGAGGTGTTCCACACCAACGAGGGCCATGCCGGCTTCCTCGGCCTGGAGCGGATCGCCGAGCTGTGCGACGCCGGACTGGACTTCGACTCCGCGCTGGAGGCCGTGCGCGCCGGTACGGTCTTCACCACCCACACCCCCGTCCCGGCCGGCATCGACCGCTTCGACCGGGAGCTGGTGGCCCGCCACTTCGGCCCGGACGCCGAGCTCGCACGGATCGAGGTGGAGCGGATCCTGCAGCTCGGGATGGAGACGTACCCGGGCGGGGAGCCGAACCTCTTCAACATGGCGGTGATGGGCCTCAGGCTGGGCCAGCGCGCCAACGGCGTGTCCCTGCTCCACGGCAACGTCAGCCGGGAGATGTTCTCGGGCCTGTGGCCGGGCTTCGACCCGGACGAGGTGCCGATCACGTCCGTGACGAACGGTGTGCACGCGCCGACCTGGGTGGCGCCCGAGGTGTTCCGGCTGGGGGCGCGGCAGGTCGGCGCGGAGCGCACCGAGGACGCCATGACGGTGGGCGGTCGCACGGACCGCTGGGAGGCGGTCGCGGAGATCGCCGGCCAGGACATCTGGGACCTGCGCCGGGTGCTGCGCGAGCAGTTGGTGCTGGAGGTGCGCAAGCGGCTGTACGCGTCCTGGCGGCAGCGTGGCGCCGGGACGGCCGAACTCGGCTGGATCGACGGGGTGCTGGACCCCGACGTCCTGACGATCGGCTTCGCCCGCCGTGTGCCGTCGTACAAACGTCTGACGTTGATGCTCCGCGACCGGGACCGGCTGATGGAGCTGCTGCTGCACCCGGAGCGTCCGATTCAGATCGTCGTGGCCGGGAAGGCCCACCCCGCGGACGACGGCGGAAAGCGCCTGATCCAGGAGCTGGTCCGGTTCGCGGACGACCCGCGGGTACGCCACCGCATCGTCTTCCTCCCCGACTACGGCATGGCGATGGCACAGAAGCTCTACCCGGGCTGCGACGTATGGCTGAACAACCCCCTGCGCCCGCTGGAGGCCTGCGGAACGAGCGGTATGAAGGCGGCGCTCAACGGCTGTCTCAATCTGTCGGTGCTGGACGGCTGGTGGGACGAGTGGTTCCAGCCCGATTTCGGCTGGGCGATCCCCACCGCCGACGGCACGGCGACCGACGAGGACCGGCGTGACGACCTGGAGGCGGCGGCCCTGTACGACCTGCTGGAGCAGCGGGTGGCGCCGCGTTTCTACGAGCGTGGCCAGGGCGGACTGCCGGACCGCTGGATCGAGATGGTCCGCCAGACCCTGATGCACCTGGGCCCGAAGGTGCTGGCCGGGCGGATGGTCCGCGAGTATGTGGAGCGTCTGTACACCCCGGCGGCCCATGCGCACCGGTCGATGACCCCGGACGCGGCGCGCGAGCTGGCGGTCTGGAAGTCGCGGGTACGGGCGGCCTGGCCGGCCGTCACGGTCGACCACGTCGAGACGTCGGCGGCCACGGCGACGGCGGAACTGGGCACCACACTCTCACTGCGGGTCCGCATCGGCCTCGGTGATCTGACGCCCGACGACGTCGAGGTCCAGGCTGTGTCGGGGCGCGTCGACATGGAGGACGGCATCACGGACGCGACGGCGACAGCGCTGAAACCGGCGGGCGGACCGGACCTGGAGGGACGCTGGGTGTACGAGGGCCCGCTGTCCCTGGACCGCACGGGGCCGTTCGGTTACACCGTGCGCATTCTGCCTGCCCATCGGCTGCTGGCGTCCGGTGCGGAACTGGGCCTGGTGGCGGCGCCGCCGGAGGAGTCGGGGGAGGCGGCGGGGGTGTTGATGCGGTGAACGCCGTCATCGCGTCCGTGTCGGCCCGCTGATCGGACCTCTGGCCGGCATGTGCCTCACACGGTGATGACGATCTTCGACCGTGCGTGTTCCCCCTCGAGGTACCGGATGGCCTCGGGGGCTTCGCTCAGCGGGTAGGTGCGCTCGATGACCGGGGAGACCTTGCCGGACTCGGTGAGGTCTCTCAGCGCCACCAGGTTCTCCTTGCTGGGCGCGGGTCCTATGAGGGGGAGCAGCCGCTGCCGTACGAACGGGGAGAGAGCGACGGCCCCGAGCATGAGACCGGCAGGGCCGAGCAGACGTCCGGGCGCGCCGCCGCCACCGAGGACCAGCGTCCCCGTGGGGGTGAGCGCGCGTCGGAGGTCGTGCAGGGGACGGTTCGCCACGAAGTCGAGGACGACGTCGTGGCGTTGTCCGCTCCGGGTGAAGTCCTCCCGGGCGTAGTCGACGACGTGGTCGGCGCCGAGGGTCCGCACGAATTCGGCGTTCCTCGCGCTGCACACGGCCGTCACCTCGGCGCCGAGCGCCTTGGCGATCTGCACGGCGAAGGAACCGACACCCCCGGACGCGCCGTTGATGACAACCCGCTGCCCGGGCTGTACCCGCCCCTTGTCCCGCAGTCCCATGAGGGCGGTGTTCCCGGCGAGGGGCACGGCGGCGGCCTGCTCGAAGGTGAGGGAGGCGGGCTTCCGCTCGATCTGGGATTCCGGGACGGAGACGTACTCGGCGAAGGTTCCGTCGACCTCCCCGAACACCTCGTCTCCGGGCTGCAGCCCCGTCACCCCCTTTCCGACGGTTTCCACAACCCCCGCGAAGTCCCGGCCCCGGATCTTCGCCCTGGGCGCCCTGAACCCGATGGCGGGCCGCGCGAAGAGGTACGGGTCTCCGCGCATGAAATGCCAGTCGTACGCGTTCACCGAGGCCGCCCGCACCTGCACGAGCACCTCCCCTTCACCCGCGACCGGCTGCTCGACGTCCCTGACCTCCAGTACGTCGGGCGATCCATAGCGGTCCTGCACCACAGCCTTCAACGCGCCCCCCATGGCCGTAAACAGCGGCGTTGATCGGGAGGATAGGCAAAGGCCCGCGGTACGGGCATCGGGGACCGTCCCTAGTCCTTGCGGAGTAGGCGGAGAGCTACTCGTCCGTGGCGCACAACCGCCGCAGTACCGCCCCGCACCGCCGCGCGTACGCATGCTGCAGGCCTCGTGTCGCCGGGCCGCCCGCCCTTGTGTACCACTTGGCCGGGCGGCTGAAGGCCGTGATCGTCAGCCAGACCGTGCCGTCGCCGGTGCGGTCCACGACGAAGGCCTCCTCACCGCACTCCGGGTGGCCCTGCAGCGTGCCGTACGCCCAGCCCGCGCGGCGCTGTTCCTCGACCGTCCAGACCACGCGGCAGGGGGCCTTGATCACGCCCGCGAGGGTGATGGTCACGTCGACCCCGGTGGCGGCCCTGTCCTCGGTGGCGGCGACCCCCACGCCCATGGCCCGGTGCATCTCCCAGGTCATGAGCGCCTCGGACGCGCGGCGGAACACCTCCTGGCCCTCGCCGATGCGCGTGCGGACATGCAGGGGACGGAAGCCCTCGGGGCAGTGGCCGGACTTGCGGGTCGCCCCGACATCCTCGTACGTGAAGTCCGTCAAAGACATAAGACCCCAGCGTAGGGCGGCCCCCGGCGTCGACTTCCCGCCGGGGGCCGTAGCGTCGCTACGCGCGCACTAGCTCACGTTGACCGCGGACCAGGCCGCCGCCACCGTCTTGTACTCGGTGCTGCTGGAGCCGTACAGGTCGGCCGCCGCCTTCAGGGTGCCCGAGCGGGCGCCCGAGTAGTCGGTGGTCGACGTGAAGTACGTCGTCAGCGCCTTGTACCAGATCTGCAACGCCTTGTCCCGGCCGATACCGGTGACCTTGGAGCCGTTGGAGGTCGGGGAGTTGTACGAGACCCCGTTGATCGTCTTCGCGCCGCTGCCCTCCGACAGGAGGTAGAAGAAGTGGTTCGCGACACCGGACGAGTAGTGGACGTCCAGGTCGCCGACGGAGGAGGACCAGGAGTCGGCCGAACTGCCGTCCTTGCTGGGCTTGTCCATGTAGCGCAGCGGGGTGCCGTCGCCGTTGATGTTGATCTTCTCGCCGATGAGGTAGTCACCGGGGTCGGACGCGTTGTTGGCGTAGAACTCGACGCCCGTGCCGAAGATGTCCGAGGTCGCCTCGTTCAGGCCGCCGGACTCGCCGCTGTAGTCCAGGCCCGCGGTGTTGGCGGTGACGCCGTGGCTCATCTCGTGCCCGGCCACGTCCAGCGACGTCAGCGGGTCGGTGTTGTTCTCACCGTCGCCGTAGGTCATGCAGAAGCAGCTGTCGTCCCAGAACGCGTTCACGTACGAGCTGCCGTAGTGGACGCGGGAGTAGGCCGCCTGGCCGTCGTTCTTGATGCCGCTGCGGCCGAAGGTGTTCTTGTAGAAGTCCCAGGTCTCCTGCGCGCCGTAGGCCGCGTCGGCGGCGGCCGTCTGGTCGCTGGAGGAGCTGGAGGCGGTGCCGGTGCCGAAGGTGTTGGTCGAGTTGCTGACCAGGGTGCCCTTGCCGGACGTCTTGCGGGCCAGGCTGTAGGTCTTGTGACCGCCGCGGGTGCTGTCGGTCAGGTTGTACGACGAGCCCGACTGTGTGGTGGTGAGGCTGACGGTGCCCGAGTACAGCGTCTTGCCGGTGCCGGTCGCGTTCTCGATGCCCTGGTACTCGAAGAGCTTCTTGCCGGTGGCCGCGTCGGTGATGACGTGCAGCTGGTTCGGGGTGCCGTCGTCCTGGAGGCCGCCGACGATCGTCTCGTAGGCGAGGACGGGCTTGCCGGACCCGGCCCAGATGACCTTGCGGGCACCGTCGGCGGAGGACTTGGCGGAGCCCAGCGTCTTGGCGGCGCTCACGGCCTGCTTCTCGGCCTTCGCGGCGGTGATCTGCGGCTTGAGCGAGGCCACCTTGATGGTCGCGTTGGTCGCTCTGGTCACGCCCTCGGTCCTGCCCGACTTCGCGGTGTGGACGACGAGGTCGCCGCCGAGGACCGGGAGGCCGGCGTAGGTGCGCTCGTAGCGGGTGTGCACCGTGCCGTCGGCGTCCTTGACGACGTCCTTGACGACCAGCTTCTCCTTGGTGCCGAGTCCTATCTTCTGCGCGGTCTCGGCGACGTCGGCCTGGGCCGTCTGGATGAGCGAGGTGCGGGCCGCGGCGGACAGCGCGGCCGGGGCTGCGGCGAGAGGGGCCTTGCCGGTGGACTCGGCCGGGCTCTGGGCCGAGGCACTGATGGTCAGACCAGTGGTGAGGAGGGCTCCGGCGGCAACGGCGGTGGCGATGGCCAGAGTGGTGCGCTTGTGACGCGCGTAGCGGGGAGTCACACAAGCTCCTTATGTGGGGGAATCCGGGCGGAGTGGGGATACCGTCCGGAACGGTTGTGAAGTTGCGGTGCGTGTGCGGCAGCTGAGGAAGCGTGACATCAAGGACGCGTACATGTCAGGACCTCAAAGTGATGTTGGCCGAAAATCAACTGACCGGTTAACGTTGCGGGAATGTAAACGGGCGCCGCCCGGGGGTGTCGAGCCCCCGGGACGGCGCCCTGTCCGTGCCGCTCGGGAGCGCGGTTTACGGGAAGGTCAGCTTCCAGCCGTTGATGGTGCCGACGTCCTGCGCCGCCTGGTCCTGGACCTTCAACTTCCAGGTGCCATTGGCCTGTTCGGAGGACGCGTTGACCGTGTAGGTCTCCTTGACGTCGTCCGCCGAGTCGGACGAGCTGAAGTTCTTCAGACGGTACGAGGTACCCGAGGGGCCGACCAGATCGATCACCAGATCACCGCGCCAGGTGTGCGTGATGTCGACGCTCACCTGGAGGTTGCTCGGCGCGTTTCCGGTCCTGCCGGACACGGTGATCGACGACGTGACCGCCGGCCCGTTGTCCGGGATGGACACCGGGGAGTTGTTCTCGTACGACGTGCCGCCACCGCCGCCGCCCCCACCGGAGCGCGACCCGACCGCGACGCCCGCCCATGCGTCCTGCACCGCCTTGTACTCGGCGCTGGAGGTGCCGTACAGCTCGCCCGCCGCCGCGAGGGTGCCGGTGCGGGCGCTCGCGTAGTTGGTGGTCGAGGTGAACTTCGTGGTGAGCGCCCGGTACCAGATCTGCAGCGCCTTGTCGCGCCCGATGCCGGTGACCGGAAGGCCGTCCGCCGTCGGCGAGTTGTAGCTCACGCCGTTGATGACCTTGGCGCCGCTGCCCTCGCTCAGCAGGTAGAAGAAGTGGTTCGCGGGACCCGACGAGTAGTGGACGTCGAGCCCTCCGAGCCCCGAGTACCAGCTGTCCTTGGACGAGCCGTCCTTGCTGGGCTTGTCCATGTAGCGCAGCGGGGTGCCGTCGCCGTTGATGTTGATCTTCTCGCCGATGAGGTAGTCACCGGGGTCGGACGAGTTGTTGGCGTAGAACTCCACCCCGGTACCCATGATGTCCGAGGTGGCCTCGTTCAGACCGCCGGACTCACCGCTGTAGTCGAGGCCCGCCGTGTTCGACGTGACGCCGTGGCTCATCTCGTGGCCCGCCACGTCCAGCGAGGTCAGCGGATCGGCGTTGTTCGACCCGTCGCCGTACGTCATGCAGAAGCAGCTGTCGTCCCAGAACGCGTTCACGTACGCGTTGCCGTAGTGGACCCGGGAGTAGGCCGCCTGGCCGTCGTTCTTGATGCCGCTGCGCCCGAAGGTGTTCTTGTAGAAGTCCCAGGTCACGGAGGCGCCGTAGTGCGCGTCGGCGCCCGCGGTCGCGGCGTTCGACGTGGTGCCGTTGCCCCAGGTGTCGTTCGACTGGGAGAACAGCGTGCCGGTGCCGGACGTGCCGTGGTTGAGGTTGTACGTCTTGTGGCCGCCGCGCGAGCCGTCGTTCAGCGTGTACGTCGAACCCGACTGCGTGGTGGTCAGGCTGACCTGGCCGCTGTACTGGGTGTTGCCGACGCCGGTCTCGATGCCCTGGTGGCGGAAGAGCTCCTTGCCCGTGGCGGCGTCGATGATGACGTGCAGCTGGTTCGGGGTGCCGTCGTCCTGGAACCCCCCGATCACCGTCTCGTACGCCAGCACCGGCTTGCCGCTCGCCGCCCAGATCACCTTGCGGGGCGCGACGTCGGCGCCGGTCTTCGTCGAGCCCGCCGCCCTGGCGACGGACAGCGCCTGCTTCTCCGCCTTCGAGGCGGCGATCGCGGGCGTGAGCGAGGCGACCTGGATGGTGGCCTGCGTGGCCTTGACGACCCGCTCGGTCTGTCCCGACCTCGCCGTGTCGACGATGAGGTCGCCGCCGAGGACGGGAAGGCCGGCGTAGGTGCGCTCGTAGCGCGTGTGGAGCGTGCCGTCGGCGTCCTTGAGGACGTCCTTGACGACCAGCTTCTCCTGCGAGCCGAGGCCTATGGACCGGGCGGTGTCCGCCTTCGCCGCGTCGGCGTCACGGATCAGCTCGGAGCGCTGCGAGGGGGAGAGCTTGAGGGCCGCGTGCGCGGGGTTGATCTTCCCGGCGGAGGGCCCGGCCGGGGCGGCGTTCGCGGCGCCGGACTGGACCGCGGCGGCCAGCAGGGCGGAGACGCCGACGAGGGCGACGGCCGCGGCACGACGGGGGGTGTGGGGGGTGCGTCTGCGAGAGGAACTGCTTCTCAACACTGACTCCTTCTGCGTGGCCGCGGATCGCGCGGCCAGGGGAGACCGGACGGATGGTCAGCCGTCCGGGCAGAACAGGGCTGAACGCGGAACCAGGTGCATGAAGGGCACGGGCCACGGCACGGCGATGGAACGGTGAGGTTGCTGTGGAGTGGCCGTGGGAAGCGTGTCAGCTGACTGCGCTTACTGTCAGGGGCGCGTCAAGAAGTTGTCCGGAAATCGTCCGTTGTCCGGGTGGTCATGTCCGCTATACGGAGCGTTTGCCGGGGTTGGCTACGAAGCGTCCGCCTCTCCGTGCCACGTCCGCCACAGGGCCGCGTATGCGCCGTTCGCCGCGACCAGTTCCTCGTGGGTGCCGAGTTCCGTCAGGCGGCCGGACTCCATCACCGCGACGCGGTCCGCGTCGTGCGCGGTGTGCAGCCGGTGCGCGATGGCGATGACGGTCCGGCCTTCGAGGACGGCGGCCAGCGCGCGTTCGGTGTGGCGGGCGGTCGTCGGGTCGAGGAGCGCCGTCGCCTCGTCGAGGATCAGGGTGTGCGGGTCGGCCAGCACCACCCTGGCGAGGGCGAGTTGCTGGGCCTGGGAGCCGTCCGTGGGGCAACCCGCCGTGCCCAGCTCGGTGTCGAGGCCGTCCGGCAGCTCCCGTACCCAGTCGTCGGCGCCCACCGCGGTGAGCGCCGCCCACAGTTCCTCGTCCATGGCGGACGGTTCGGCGATCCGCAGGTTGTCGCGGACCGAGCCGAGGAAGACGTGGTGCTCCTGGGTGACCAGGACGACCTGGCGGCGCAGCCGCTCCGGCCCGAGACCGGCGATCGGCACCCCGCCGACCGTCACCGAGCCCGCGCTGGGCGCGTCGATGCCCGCCAGCAGTCTGCTCAAGGTGGTCTTCCCTGCTCCCGAGGGTCCGACGACAGCCAGCCGCTCCCCGGGCCGCACGGTCAGGTCGACCCCGCGCAGCACTTCGCCGCCGCGGTCGTAGGCGTAGCGCACGTCCGTCACGTCGATCCGGTCGTCCGCGGGGACGGCCGACGCACTGTCCGGAGCGGAGTGCGGGGCATGGGCGAGCCCCTCCACCCGGGCGAAGGACGCGCCGCTGCTCTGCAACTGCTCGACCCGCATCAGGATCTCGTCCAGGGGCGAGCTGAACTGCTGCAGATAGACCGCGGCCGCCACCACCGACCCCAGGCTCATCGCCCCGTGCGCATGCAGCACTCCGCCGGCCAGCAGCACCGCGGCCACGGGAAGGACGTACGACACCTCCACCACCGGGAAGAACACGGACCGCAGGTACAGCGTGTACAGGCGTCTGCGCCGGGAGGTCTCCAGCGCGTCCCGGCTCGTCGCCACCCGACGCTCCTGGAGCCGGAACGCCTCCACCGTGCGCGCCCCGGACGCGGTTGCCGCCAGGATCTCCGCAACCTGGGAGTTGGCCTCTCCCTCGGCGAGGTAGCCGTCCCGCGCCCGGTGCAGATACCAGCGCAGCACGCACCAGATGGGGACGAGGCCGAACAGGCTGATGGCACCGAGCAGGGGGTCGAGCGCGAACACCGCGCCGAGCAGGAACAGCGCCTGCGCGATATTGATCAGCAGCTCGGGGCCGGCGTCCCGCAGTGTGGTGCCGACGGTGGCCACATCGGCGGTGCCTCGCGCCGTCAGATCACCGGTGCCGGCCCGCTCCACCACCGACGCGGGCAGCGCAAGAGCCCGGTCGACGAACTCCTCGCGCACCCGCGCCAGCGACCGCTCCCCGAAGCGGTGCCCCACATACCGGGCCCAGCGCGCCAGCAGCAGCTGCGCCAGCGAGCACAGCAGGATGTCGAGCGCCGTCCGGTCCACGGCCGCGACGCCGCCCCCGGCCCGGACCTCGTCGACGATCCGCCCGAGCAGCCACGGCCCGGCCAGCCCCGCACCGGCCGCCGCCGCGTTCAGGGCCAGCGCGGCGGCGAAGGCCCGCCCGTCGGCCCGCACCAGTCGTACGGCGGCCCGGCGCACGTCGACGGGCTCGGCGACGGGCAGTTGTCCCCGGCTCACCCCACGGCCTCCTCGGCAGCAGCAGTGTCGGTGTCCCGCGCCACCAGCGCCCGATACCCCGGCTCCGCCGCCAGCAGCCGCTGATGACTCCCGGTCGCCGCGACCTTGCCGTCGACCAGGTAGTACACGGTGTCCGCACGGTCCAGCACCAGCGGAGAAGTGGTGGTCACCACGGTCGTACGGCCCTCGCGCGCGGCCCGCAGCCGGTCCGCGACCGCCGCCTCGGTGTGCGCGTCGAGCGCCGACGTGGGCTCGACGGCCAGCAGCACCTCCGGGTCGGCCAGCAGCGCCCGTACCAGCCGGACGCGCTGCCGCTGGCCGCCGGAGAGGTTGCGTCCCTGCGCGTCGATCGCCGCGCCCGTCCCTTCCGGCAGGCCCTGCACGATGTCGTCGGCGACGGCGGCGTGCACCGCCTCCATGATCTCCGCGTCATCGGGTTGCGACGGGCCGCCGACCAGCTCCCGCAGCGTCCCCGCGAACAGATCGGCCTCGTTGTCGGCGACCAGGATCCGCGCCCGCACCAGCGGCAGCGGGATCTCGTCCAGCCGCCCCCCACCCCAGGTCGCCTCCGACGGGACATAGCGGCCCAGGCGGTCGACGACGGCCACGGCGTCCCCGGGCCATGCCCCGGCCAGCGCGGTCAGCCGTCCGGGCAGCACCCGCACCCCGGACTCCGGGTCGTGCAGCACGGACGGTTCCGCGGGCGCGTCACACGTGCCCTCGTCGGGCTCCGGCTCCAGCCGCAGCAGCCGTACGACGCGCCGGGCGGCCACCACGCCCCGGCTGAGCTGGTAACCGCATTCGATGAAGAACGCCACCGGACGCACCATCACGGCGACATACCCGTACACCGCCACCAACTCGCCCACCGTGATGGCCCCCTGGGCGGCCAGGCGGGCCGCCTGCCAGGTCACGACGGCGAGGAACAGCGTCGGCAGCCCCACCCCGAGCGCCTGCATCCAGCTGGTCACCGCCCCGACCCGGTAGCCCTGCTCCCGCAGCCGCCGGGAGTCCCGGCGGAAGACGTCCGCGAACAGCCCCTTTCCGCCAAGGCCGTTGAGGACGCGCAGCCCGCCCGCGAGGTCGCCGATCCGTGCGGTCAGCACGCCCTGCCGCTCCCGGTACTCCGCCTCGGTGCCCTGCAACCGCCCCATCAGCGGCCCGACGATCAGGGCGATCACCGGCACGCCGAGCAGCACGACCGCGGCAAGCTGCGCGGAGACCGACAACAGCAGCCCGGCGACCACCAGGTAGGCGACGACCGCGCCGACGCCGGGGCCGACGACCGTCAGGGCTCCGGCGATCGTCTGCACATCGCCCACGCCGATCGTGACCACCTCGCCGGCCCCGGACCGCCGCGGCAGCGCGGCCCCGAGCCGGACCGCCTGCCCCACGACGACCTTGACCGTGCGGAAGTTGGCGTCCATCCGCACCCGGGTCATCACGCGGTGCCGCATGATGCTCAGCCAGGCGTTGAAGGCCCCGGCCACGACGAGCGCGGCGGTCCACCCGGCGAGCGCGCCCATGTCACCCGGCTGAAGGCCCTCGTCGATCGCACGGGCCATCAGATACGGCGTCGCCGACAGCAGCACCATCCACACACTGCCGAGCAGCGCCCCCGCGACGGACCGCCACGGCTGCCGCGACACAAGCCACCACAGATACCGCCAGCCGCCACGACAGTCGGGCGTCCCGGGGTCCTCGTACGCGTCGATCATCCGTCCCGGCTTCCCCGTTCCCTCACGCCAGACTGTCCCGCCACGCCCGGTGCAGATCCGCGAACCGTCCTGTCCCCGCGATCAGTTCGGCCGGGCTGCCGTCCTCGACGATGCGGCCGTCCGCCATGACCAGGACGCGGTCCGCGATCTCCACCGTCGACAGCCGGTGGGCGATCACGACGGCGGTACGGCCCCGCAGCACCGTCACCATCGCCCGCTGCACGGCCCGTTCGCCGGGGACGTCCAGGGAACTGGTCGCCTCGTCGAGGATCAGCACCGCCGGGTCGGCGAGCAACGCCCGTGCAAACGCGACGAGTTGACGCTGACCGGCCGAGATGCGGCCGCCGCGCTTGCGTACGTCGGTGTCGTAGCCCTCGGGCAGGGCGCTGATGAAATCGTGGGCCCCGATCGCCTTCGCGGCCCGCTCGATCTCCTCCCGGGTCGCGTCCGGGCGGCCGATGGCGATGTTCTCGGCGACCGTGCCGGAAAACAGGAAGGCCTCCTGGGTCACCATCACCACCCCGCGCCGCAGTTCGGGCACGGCGAGCTCGCGCAGATCCACGCCGTCGAGCAGGACCCGGCCGTCCGTGGGGTCGTAGAAGCGGGCGAGCAGCTTCGCGAGCGTCGACTTTCCGGCGCCCGTGGCACCAACCACCGCGACCGTCTGCCCGGCCGGCAGGGTCAGCGAGAAGCTCGGCAGCACCTCGCCGCCCGTGCGGTACGCGAACCTGACGTCCTCGAACACGACCTCGCGCCCGGGGTGTTCACTCTCGAGCGGGGGCAACTGCCGGGGCGCCGACGGCTCTGGCACGGACGGCGTCTGTGCCAGCAGCCCCGCAATCTTCTCCAGCGAGGCCGCGGCCGACTGGTAGGCGTTGAGGAACATGCCCAGCCGGTCGATGGGGTCGTACAGGCGCCGGAGGTAGAGGACCGCGGCCGCCAGCACACCCAGCGCCAGCGACCCCTCCGCCACCCGGTACGCGCCCCACAGCACGATTCCGGCCACCGCCGCGTTGGCCACCAGCCGGGAGCCGGTGACATAGCGGGCCATCTCCAGGAGCGCGTCGCCGTTGGTCTGCGCGTGCCGCTTGTTCAGGGCGCGGAAGTCGGCGTCGTTGGCCTCCTCGCGGCGGAACGCGCGCACCGGCCGGATGCCGTTCATCGTCTCCGCGAACTTCACGATGACCGCGGCGATCGCGGTCGACCGGAGGCGGAAGATCCGCCCCGCCCGGCGCCGGTAGACACGCACGAGCCAGTACAGCGGCACGAGGGACGCCACCGCCACCGCGCCCAGGCCGAGGTCCAGCCAGAGCAGCATCACCGAGATGTAGACGAACGACAGGATGACCGTGACCAGTTCCTGGAGGCCCTCGCTGAGCAGTTCGCGCAGCGACTCGACGTCCGTCGTGGAGCGGGAGATCAGCCGGCCCGAGGTGTAGCGCTCGTGGAAGTCGATGCTCAGCGCCTGCGCATGGCGGAAGATCCGGCCGCGCAGATCGAGCAGCACGTCCTGGTTCACGCGGGCCGAGGCGACGATGAACGCGTACTGGAGCCCGCCGGAGGCCACGGCGGACAGCAGGTACCCGACCGCCACCGCGATCAGCGGACCGTGGTCGCCGTCCCGGAACGCCGGTACGGCGCGGTCGATGGCGTACGCCACCAGCAGCGGGCCCACCTGTACCGCCGCCTGCTGGAGCAGGAGCAGCACACAGGTCAGGACGACCCTGGGCCTGAGCGGGGCGAGCAGTGAACGCAGCAGCGCGGCCGTGGCACCCGGGGGTGTGGGGAGGGTGTCGCGGTCGAAGGGGTCGCCGGAGGCGGCGGGCTCGGGAGCGGGCCGGTCCCGAGTCGCGGCCTTGTTGTCGTCGTTCTCCTCGTTCCCCTCGTTGTTCGGCGCGGTCGTCAAGGGCGCCGTCATCGGGCCTCCTCGCTGTCCTCGGAGTCTCCGGACATCAGATGGGCGTACTCGGCGTTCGTACGCAGCAGTTCCTGGTGGGTGCCGACGGCCGCGATTCGGCCGCCGGAGAGCAGGGCGACGCGGTCGGCGAGCAGGACCGTGGACGGGCGGTGCGCAACGACCAGGGCGGTCGTCCCGTCGAGGACGCGGCGCAGGGCCGCCTCGACCGCGGCCTCCGTGTGCACGTCCAGGGCGGAGAGAGGGTCGTCGAGGACCAGGAAACGGGGGCTGCCGACGACCGCGCGGGCCAGCGCGAGGCGCTGGCGCTGGCCGCCGGAGAGGCTGAGTCCCTGCTCGCCGACCTGGGTCCCTGTGCCCTGGGGGAGGGAGTACGCGAAGTCTGCCTGCGCGATGCCGAGGGCGCGCTCCAGCTCCGGCTCACCGGCGTCCGCCGGGGCGCCCATGAGAACGTTGTCGCCGACCGTGGTGGAGAAGAGGGTGGGTTCCTCGAAGGCGACGGCCACCCTGGAACGCAGGTCTTCGCGGGACATGGCCGTGATGTCCTCGCCGTCCAGCGTGATCCGCCCCGAAGTCACCTCGTGCAGACGGGGGATGAGCGCGGTGAGGGTGGTCTTGCCGCTGCCGGTGGCACCGACGAGGGCCATGGTCTCGCCGGTGCGGACATGGAGGTCGACGCGGTCGAGGATGGCGGGTGAGCCGGCGGGGGCGTCGGGGTAGCGGAACCGGACGTTGTCGAAGCGCAGTCCGTCCGCAGCCGTCGGCACTTGCGCCGCCCCGGCGGCACGAGCGCCCCCAGCGGTCTCCGGCTCCTCGTCCATCACCTCGAAGTACCGCTCCGTGGCCGTAGCCGCTTCCTGACTCATCGCCAGCAGGAACCCGATCGAGTCCACCGGCCACCGCAGAGCAAGCGCCGTCGACAGAAACGCCACCAACGTCCCCGCGGACAAGTTCCCGTCCGCCACCTGAACCGTCCCGAGCACCAGCGCCGCCCCGATCGCCAGCTCCGGCAGCGTGACGATGACCGCCCAGATCGACGCCAGCAGCCGCGCCTTCGACAGCTCCGTACCGCGCAGCGTCCCCGACAGCTCCCGGAACGCCCGCGCCTGGCTGCGGTGCCGGCCGAACCCCTTGATGATCCGGATGCCGAGCACGCTCTCCTCGACCACGGTCGTCAGATCGCCCACCTGGTCCTGCGCCCGGCGCGCCACCTCCGCGTACCGCCGCTCGAACAGCGCGCACATGACCACGACCGGGATGCCGGGCCCCAGGATGACCAGCCCGAGCGTCCAGTCCTGGAGCAGCATGATGATCACGCCCACAAGGATCGTCACACCGTTGACCAGCAGGAACGTCAGTGGGAAGGCGAGGAACTGGCGCAGCAGCATCAGATCCGTCGTACCCCGTGACAGCAGCTGCCCCGATGCCCAGCGGTCGTGGAAGGAGACCGGCAGCCGCTGCAGATGCCGGTACAGATCCGCCCGCATGTCCGCCTCGACCCGGGACAGCGGCCGCGCCACCAGCCACCGCCGTATCCCGAAGAGCACCGCCTCGGCGATCCCGAGCAGCAGCAGATACAGCGCGCCGAGCCATACGCCCGCCGGGTCCCGGTCGGCGACCGGCCCGTCCACCATCCACTTCAGGACGAGCGGGATCACGAGGCCCACGCAGGACGCGACGATCGCGACGAACGCGGCGGTGAACAGCCGCACCCGCACCGGCCGCACATACGGCCACAGGCGCAGCAGGGTGCGAACGGCGGAATGGTCCCTGGGCGTTACATGTTGTGTGGGCATCATCGGCGAGCCTACGGATCGGCACTGACAGTGCCCACCGAGTTTTGGCCGGACCCGGATCCGCCGGTGGTCCTACGACCTGGGGGTCCTCCCTGCTCGAGCGAAGCCGAGAGCTTGGGGGAGTGTTCGAGGGGTCGTACGGTGCCATCAACCGATCGGCTGATGCCCGTTCGAGCGCGACGGGCCGCGGGCCGCGTCCAGGTCGCCGGTCTCGACCCCGTGGCCGACCACGAGCAGCTGTCCCGCGTCCTCGGTGCCCAGCTGCAGCAGAGCGAGCTGCAGGCCAAGCTCACCGTGCGCGAGGCGCTGGAGCCTTACGCCTCCTTCTGCCCGCACCCCGCCGACCGGCGCCCGCTCGCCGAACGTCTCGGCCTCACCGAGAAGCTCACCACCCGCTTCGGCAAGCTGAGCGGCGGTCAGAAGCAGCGTGTGTTCATCGCGCTCGCGCTCATCGGCAGCCCGCGCGTGGTGGTCCTCGACGAACTGACCACCGGGTTCGACCCGCGCGCCCGGCGCGACACCTGGCGGCTCATCGAGGACGTGCGGGCCTCGCCTCCGGCTCCACGGTCATCAGCCACGCCGTTCGACGCCTTGCCCAGGACCCTGAAGCCGGGAGCGTTCTCGAACATGCCGCGCAGACCGTCCCGTACGAGGGGATGGTCGTCGACGATCACCAGGGCGGCGGTGGCCCTGGCCGCCGAGCTCGACCCCGACGTGATCCTCATGGACCTGCGGATGCCGGGCGGCAGCGGGGTGGAGGCCATCGCGGAACTCACCCGCACCGGTGCCCGCGCGAAGGGGGAATCCTCGGTCAGCCGGGGGTTCGGTCACTCCACCACCCGCAACAACAGCACCGCCCGCGCCGGCACCGTCACCGTCGCCCCCGCCCGGTGCACCGTTGCCGGCGGATGTACCTGCTCCTCGTGGGACGTGTCCACGACCAGCTCGTACCGCCGCGCCCACGGCGGCCCCGGCAGCACGAAGCTCACCGGGCGGTCCCCGGCGTGCAGGACCGCGAGGAAGCTGTCGTCCACCACCGGTGCGCCCCGGGAGTCCCGGCCCGGTATGTCGCGGCCGGACAGATACATGCCCAGGGTCGCCGCGGGCGCGTACCAGTCGCGTTCCGTCATCTCCGCCCCGCGCGCCGTGAACCACGCCAGGTCCCGAAGGCCGTCCGCCGAATGGGCCCGCCCTGAGAAGAACGCCCTGCGGCGCAGCACCGGATGGCGGTGGCGCAGCTCGATCAGACGGGAGGTCAGGTCGAACAGCGCCCGCCAGCCCGGATCCTGCTTGAGGCTCCAGTCCACCCAGCCGATCTCGTTGTCCTGGCAGTACGCGTTGTTGTTGCCGCGCTGGGTGCGGCCCATCTCGTCGCCCGCGACCAGCATCGGGACACCCGTCGACAGCAGCAGGGTGGTCAGGAGATTGCGCAACTGCCGCCGCCGCAGCGCCCGTACGCGCTGGTCGTCCGTCTCCCCCTCCGCGCCGCAGTTCCAGGAGCGGTTGTCGTCGGAGCCGTCCCGGTTGTCCTCTCCGTTGGCCTCGTTGTGCTTGCGTTCGTACGACACCAGATCGCGCAGCGTGAAACCGTCGTGCGCCGTCACGAAGTTGACCGATGCGTACGGGCGGCGGCCGCCCCACGCGTACAGATCGCTCGAACCGGACAGGCGGTACCCCAGGTCCCGGACGTCGGGCAGCGCGCCCCGCCAGAAGTCCCGTACGGCATTGCGGTAGCGGTCGTTCCACTCCGTCCACAGGGGTGGGAACGCCCCGACCTGGTAGCCGCCCGAACCCACGTCCCACGGCTCCGCGATCAGCTTTACCCGGCGCAGCACCGGGTCCTGGGCGATCACCGCCAGGAACGGGGACAGCATGTCGACGTCGTGCATCGACCTCGCGAGCGCCGCCGCCAGGTCGAAGCGGAAGCCGTCCACTCCCATCTCCGTCACCCAGTAGCGCAGGGAGTCGGTGATCAGGCGCAGTACGTGCGGCTGCACCACGTGCAGTGTGTTGCCGCAGCCGGTGTAGTCCGCGTAGCGACGTGCGTCCGGCTGCAGGCGGTAGTAGCCGCGGTTGTCGATCCCCTTCAGCGACAGCATCGGGCCCAGTTCGTCCGCCTCCGCCGTGTGGTTGTAGACCACGTCGAGGATCACCTCGATCCCGGCCGCGTGCAGCGCCCGAACCATCCGCTTGAACTCCCCGACCTGCTGGCCGGTCGTGCCGGAGGACGCGTAGGCCGCGTGCGGGGCGAAGTAGCCGATCGAGTTGTAGCCCCAGTAGTTCCTCAGGCCCCGCCTGAGCAGATGGTCCTCGTGCGCGAACTGGTGCACCGGCAGCAGCTCCACCGCCGTCACACCCAGTTCGGTCAGGTGCTCGAGCGCCGCCGGGTGCGCGAGGCCCGCGTACGTTCCGCGCAGTTCCTCGGGGATGTCCGGGTGCAACTGGGTGAAACCGCGGACGTGCAGCTCGTAGATGACCGAGTCCGCCCACGGGGTCTTCGGGCGGTGGTCGTCCGCCCAGTCGTCGTCATCGTGCACGACCACGCCCTTGGGAACGTACGGCGCCGAGTCCCTCTCGTCGCGCACGGTGTCCGCGACATGCTGCTGGGGCCAGTCCCGTACGTGCCCGTACACCTCCGGCGGCAGGCCGCTGCGTCCCATTTCCATGGCGCCGTCCACCGCGCGCGCGTACGGGTCGAGGAGCAGCTTCGCCGGGTTCCAGCGCGCGCCGGTCCACGGGTCCCAGCGGCCGTGCACCCGGTAGCCGTACCGCTGTCCGGGCATCACGCCCGGCACAAAACCGTGCCAGATCTCGTGAGTCAGTTCGGTGAGCCGGACCCGGGTCTCGTGGCTCCCTTCGCCCGGCCCGTCGAACAGGCACAACTCGACCGCCTCGGCACCGCCCGCCCACAGCGCGAAGTTGGTGCCGACCGCCCCGTCCGGGCCCGCGCGGAAGCGCGCCCCGAGCGGCGTGGGCGCGCCGGGCCATACGGGCACGGGGGGCACCGCGCGTCGCCTGCCGTTCAGCACGGCGGCCGGGCGCGCGGACCGTCCCTCGTCCGCCCGCTCCTTCTGCACTGCCTCCTGCTCGGCTGCGCTCGACACGTGCCCGCCTCCCGCGGCTCGGTGGACGACGCGGATACGGGCGCACGGCGTCCCGGCCGCACTTCCCCATCGCGTAGTCCTCCCACTGTTCTGCCCAGAGCGTGGCTCGCACTCACGTTTCCCCAGGACGGCCTGGGTCGTTGGGATCGTCGTGATCCACGTACAGACGCGCGCGCGACGCACAGGAGTCGCGCTGGCCGCCGCACTGACCTGGGTGGGCCTCCTGGCCGGCTGCACCTCCGACGGATTCGACGAGGTGTTCGGCAAGCCGCCCGCGCCCGAGGACCTGATCCGCGTCTCTCCCGCCGACGGCAGCAAGGCCGTGGGCGGGAGCGGACGGCTGCGGGTGCGGGTGGCGAGCGGCCGTCTGGAGTCGGTGACCGTCGTGAAGTCCCAGGACGCGCAGGACTCGCCGGTCTCGGGGCATCTCTCCGCCGACGGCAGGGTCTGGCAGCCCGACGACCCCCGTCTCGCCCTCGCCGCGAAGTACAGCGTCGACGCGGTGGCCCACGACGGCAACGGCCGTCGTGCGGCCCGCCACGTGACCTTCACGACGTTCGTCCCCGACCAGCGGTTCATCGGGTACCTCACCCCCGAGAACCGCGCGACCGTGGGCACCGGAATGATCGTGTCCCTGCAGTTCAACCGGGAGATCGAGAACCGGGCCGCGGTCGAGCGCGCGATCCATGTGACCGCGAAACCGGCCGTCGAGATCCGCCCGCACTGGTTCGGCAAGGACCGCGTCGACTTCAGGCCCGAGGAGTACTGGAAGCCCGGCACCCTGGTCACCGTCGCGCTGCGGCTGCGCGATGTGGAGGGCGCGCCCGGCATGTACGGACTGCAGTACAAGAACGTCGCGTTCACCGTCGGCCGCAGCCAGGTCTCCCTCGTCGACGCGGCCGCGCACACCATGAAGGTCCGCCGCGACGGCGCGCTGATCGCCACCGTGCCCATCACGGCGGGTGCCCCGAACACCACCACGTACAACGGGAAGATGGTGGTCATGGAGATGCTCGAGGTCACCCGCATGAACAGCCGCACGGTCGGCTTCGGCGGCGAGTACGACATCCCCGACGTCCCGCACGCCATGCGCCTGACCGCCTCCGGCACCTTCGTGCACGGCAACTACTGGGCCCCGGGCGCCCCCGGGCACGTCAATGTCAGCCACGGCTGTGTGGGCCTCAGGGACGTCAAGGGCGGAGGCTCGAACACCCCCGCGGGCTGGTTCTTCGACCGCAGCCTCGTCGGCGACGTCATCGAGGTCGTCCACAGCAATGACAAGAACGTCGCTCCTGACAACGGACTCGGAGGGTGGAACATGGGCTGGAACGAATGGAAAGCGGGCGGCGCGGTGAACTAGCCCGCAGGGGGGCGGGGTGCAGGGGGCGCGACGTGCCGTCCCCGGTGCGTCTTCGCGCGGTCCAAGTTGGGACTGAACAGTGACAATCGCGGGGAGTCATCGGGCCGGGGGGTGTGATTAATTTGCGCAATGCGCGCGCGGGTCGCGCTGTAGTGCGGGCCTCATCAGGCCGTGCGAGGGGAGACAAGAACGTGAACGGGCGACCGATATCGGGGGCGTCGGTTGGTACGCGGGGGCGCAGACTGCTGAAGACGGCGATCGCCGGCGCGCTGCTGCTCGCCGTCACCGCGTGCGGTGGGGGAGGGGGCTCCGGCTCGGGATCCGGTGCCGCGAAGGGCAAGAACGCCGAAGGTTCCACCGCGAGCAAGCAGTCGCAGGCCGTCGTCACGATAGCCCCGAAGAACGGCGCCAAGGCCGTCGAGACCAGCGGTGCCCTCAAGGTGAGCGCCGCCAAGGGCAAACTGACCGAGGTCAAGGTGGAGGACGCCAAGGGCCACGAGGTCGCCGGGCAGATATCCGGCGGGGGCGCCACCTGGACGCCCTCGACCCATCTCGCCGCGGCCACCACGTACAAGGTCCACGCGATCGCCAAGGACTCCGCGGGTCTGACCTCCGCGGAGGAGTCCACCTTCACCACGCTCACGCCGCAGAACACCTTCATCGGCAACTACACCCCCGACGACGGCACCACGGTCGGCGTCGGCATGCCGTTCTCGATCCGCTTCACCCGGGGCATCACCCACCCCGCGGACGTCGAGAAGGCCATCACCTTCAAGACCGAACCAGCCGTCGAGGTCCGCGGTCACTGGTTCGGCAACGACCGCCTCGATTTCCGGCCCGAGGAGTACTGGAAGGCCGGCACCAAGGTCACCGTCCACATCGACCTCGACGGCGTCGAGGGCCGCCCCGGTGTCTACGGCAAGCAGTCCAGGACCGTGAGCTTCACCATCGGCCGCAGCCAGGTCTCCACCGTCGATGCCAAGACCCACAAGATGGTCGTCAAGCGCGACGGCAAGGTCATCAGGACCCTCGCGGTCACCACCGGCAAGCCGGGTTACGACACCTGGAACGGCCAGATGGTCATCAGTGAGCGCCTCGTGGTGACCCGGATGAACGGCGAGACCGTCGGCTACGGCGGCGAGTACGACATCAAGGACGTGCCGCACGCCCAGCGCCTGACCGACTCCGGCACCTTCATCCACGGCAATTACTGGGGCGGCGACGCCTTCGGCAACTACAACGCCAGCCACGGATGCGTGGGCCTGCGCGACGTGCGCGGCGGCTACGACAGTTCGGTGCCCGCCGCCTGGTTCTACAACCAGTCGATGATCGGTGACGTCGTCGTCGTGAAGAACGCGGACGACAAGACGGTCGCGCCCGACAACGGGCTCAACGGCTGGAACATGTCCTGGGACGAGTGGATCAAGTAACGCCGATCAGGTGATACGGGCCCGGTGTGCCGCTGTGAGCGAGCACACCGGGCCCTTGCCGTTGGTCCCCGTGCTGTGCCTGCCTGGGGGGACGACCCCCCAGACCCCCCGATACGGTGCCCTCATGACTGTGCATCTCGAAGTCGCCGAGGGCGTGGGCACCATCCGCCTGGACCGCCCGCCCATGAATGCGCTGGACGTCGCCACCCAGGACCGGCTCAAGGAGCTGGCCGAGGAGGTCACGCGCCGCGAGGACGTACGCGCCGTGGTGATCCACGGCGGGGAGAAGGTGTTCGCGGCGGGCGCGGACATCAAGGAGATGCAGGGCATGGACCACACCGCGATGGTCCTGCGCTCGCGCGCCCTGCAGGACTCCTTCACCGCCGTCGCCCGCATCCCCAAGCCGGTCGTCGCCGCCATCACCGGCTACGCCCTCGGCGGTGGCTGTGAGTTGGCGCTGTGCGCGGACTACCGCATCGCCGGCGAGAACGCGAAGCTCGGACAGCCGGAGATCCTGCTCGGCCTGATCCCGGGCGCGGGCGGCACCCAGCGGCTGGCCCGTCTGATCGGACCGTCCAAGGCCAAGGACCTGATCTTCACGGGCCGCATGGTGAAGGCGGACGAGGCGCTGGCTCTGGGCCTGGTCGACCGGGTGGTTGCGGCCGAGGAGGTGTACACCGAGGCGCACGCCTGGGCCGCCAGGCTCGCCCAGGGTCCGGCGATCGCGCTGCGCGCCGCCAAGGAGGCCATCGACACGGGTCTGGAGACCGACATCGACACGGGTCTCACCGTGGAACGCAATTGGTTCGCGGGCCTGTTCGCGACCGAGGACCGCGAGCGCGGGATGCGCAGCTTCGTCGAAGAAGGGCCCGGCAAGGCGAAGTTCGTCTGATCCGTTCTCGCCGGGTGCGCGTGGCGCGGCGTCCCGGAGCTGAGAATTGTTCAGGAAGTTACCCTGATCCACTTGCAGTTGACGCGACGTCTTATCCGGTGTCCCTCGATGGGGCGGATTATCGTAGCCTTAAGGCTCGTATGCCGAAGACGTCCGGCGCTTGCCTCCAACTGGCCTGTTTTTGCAGGCCAGTTGGGGTGCAAGCGGTTCCGAATTGCTTGTGGCATATGCCGATCGAATGGTGTGGAATGCATGGTTCCGGGGTGCGTATTCCTTCGTAACGCCCCCGAACAGGGCTCTGGGCCGCCATGATGGGGGCATGGCGGGGCTGGAGGGTGTCGAACAGCCGCGGCGGCACGCGAGTGCAACCGCGGCGCGCTGGTCGCCTGCGATCGAGGACGAACGGGCGCTCAAGGTACTGGAGTTGTTCGGCAACCCCACCGAGGCGGAGGTGCCCCTGCCGTCCCGCCCCGAATCCGCGGCCACCGCGCGTCGGCTCGCCCAGGTCGTGATCCTGCGCCACTGGGGGCTCACCCCGAGGATGACTGAGGACGCGGTGCTGCTGGTCTCCGAACTCGTCGGCAACGCCGTCCGGCACACCGGCGCACGTGTTTTCGGATTACGGATGCGAAGGCGCCGGGGCTGGATCCGCGTCGAGGTCCGCGACCCCTCCCGCGGGCTGCCCTGTCTGATGCCGGTTCAGGAACTGGACGTGAGCGGCCGTGGCCTCTTCCTCGTCGACAAACTCTCCGACCGCTGGGGCGTCGACCTGCTGCCGCGCGGCAAGACGACCTGGTTCGAGATGCGGGTCGCCGACCGCTGACAGCCGGCTGCGGAGGCACGCCCCCGCGACCCGCCCCTCCCTGCTTCGGGCCAATCGTCGATTTCCGCCCCATCTCGCCCTTAAATGGGGAGAGTGACCACGCCCGTCCCTCCCCCTCCACCGGACCGTGAGACGGACACCGCGCAGACGGTGCCCGACCGCCGCTCGGCGCTGCGCGCGGGCGCCGGGCTCGCCGCCGGTGCGTTCGCCACTGCCTGTTCCCGTGGCGGCCCCGTCGTCCATCCGGTGTTCCCGTCCCGTGTCACCGCCACGCACGCCCAGGCGGCCGCGCCCCTGCCCCGCGCCTTCCCGCAGCAGCCCGGCCAGATCGCCCATGGTCCGCGCAACCGCCCCCGGGTGGCTCTCACCTTCCACGGTCAGGGCGACCCCGCCCTGGCCACATCGATCCTCCATGCGGCCGAGCGGGCGAACGCGAAGATCACCGTGCTCGCGGTCGGCACCTGGCTCGACGAGCACCCCGACATCGCCCGCCGCATCCTCGACGGCGGTCACGACCTCGGCAACCACACCCAGCGCCACCTCGGCATCAACACCATGACCGAGGTGGACGCGTTCGCCGAGATCCAGGCGTGCGCCGACCGTCTGCGACGGCTGACCGGATCCATCGGCACCTGGTTCCGCCCCTCGCGTGCCCCGCGTGCCACCCCCCTCGTCGAACGGCTGGCCGGCCGTGCCGGCTACCCGCACGTCCTGTCGTACGACGTCGACTCGCTCGACTACACCTCGCCGGGCGCCTCCGCCATCACCCATAAGGTCCTCGGCGAGGTCCGCGGCGGGTCGGTGGTGAGCCTGCACTTCGGGTACGCGGACACGGTCGCCGCCTTCCCCGCCCTTCTTCACGAACTCGACCGCCGCGGCCTGAAGGCCGTGACCACCACGGAGCTGCTGAGCTGATGCATCCCACGACCATCGCGCGCGTACTGCTCGCCGGCGCCGTCCTTGCCGCCCTCGCCGGGTGCAGCGGCGGATCCCACCGCAAGGACGAAGCCATGGGCTCCAAGCCCCCCGTCGACCACGCCCAGCAGCAACAGCAGGCCGTCCAGGGTCTGCCGGGGATGCCGCCCGTCCTCGACCCGCACGACATCTATGCGGCCGACCGTCCGGGCGAGCTCTCCCCGGTGGTCAAGGACTTCCCCTCCCGTGTCTACGTCCCCAACACCAACGCCAACACCGTCTCCGTGATCGACCCGCAGACGTACAAGGTCATCGAGACGATCCCGGTCGGCCGGCAGCCCCAGCACGTCGTGCCGTCCTGGGACCTGAAGACGCTGTGGGTCAACAACGACCTGGGCAACACCCTGACCCCCATCGACCCGAGGACCGGCGAGGCGGGCGAGCCGGTCGACGTGCACGACCCGTACAACCTGTACTTCACCCCGAACGGCAAGTACGCGGTGGTGATGGCCTCCAAGGACCGCGAACTCGTCTTCCGCGACGCGCACACCATGAAGGTCGCCAAGGCCGTGCCGGTGAGCTGCTACGGCGTCAACCACGCCGACTTCTCGCTCGACGGCCGCTACTTCATCGTCTCCTGCGAGTTCAGCGGCGAACTGCTCAAGGTCGACACCGAGAAGATGAAGGTGATCGGTCAGCAGAAGCTGCCGTTCCACGGCGCCATGCCGCAGGACGTGAAGATCTCCCCCGACGGCAAGAAGTTCTACATCGCCGACATGATGGCCGACGGCATGTGGATCGTGGACGGCGACAAGTTCGGCAAGCCGTCCTTCCTGCCGACCGGCAAGGGCGCGCACGGCCTCTACATCAGCCGCGACTCCCGTGTGATGTACATCTCCAACCGGGGCGAAGGCTCCATCTCCGTCTTCGACTTCCAGCAGAGCCGGCTGACCGACAAGTGGCACCTGCCGGGCGGCGGCAGCCCCGACATGGGCGGCGTCTCGGCGGACGGCAAGGTCCTGTGGCTGTCCGGCCGCTACAACTCCGAGGTGTATGCCATCGACACCCGCACCGGGGAGGAACTCGCCCGCATCAAGGTGGGCAGCGGCCCGCACGGCCTCGCCGTCTACCCGCAGCCGGGACGCTACTCGCTCGGGCACACCGGCATCTTCCGCTGACACCGGGGACGTTGGACACGCCGCCGATCGAGTGATGAACCGTACCCCGCCGCCGCGGAACCGGGATCGTGCTGCGCATGATCACCCATCGTCTGCGTCGGCGGGCCGCTGCCACCGTCCTGTCCCTCTCGGCCGTCCTCGCGACCACGGCCGCCGTGCCCCCCGCGTCCTCGACCGCCCCCACGGCGACACCGTTCACCAAGGCCGCCCCGGTCTGTCCCCGGTTCGAGGACAAGATCAAGGCCGCGGCCGACCGGCGCGTCGACATCGGCCGTATCACGCCCACGCCGGTGTGGCGCACGACGTGCGGCACCCTGTGGCGCAACGACAACCGAGGCCCGGCGACCATCTTCGAGCAGGGGTTCCTCCCCAGGGACGTGCTCGACGGCCAGTACGACATCGAGAAGTACGTCCTGGTCAACCAGCCCTCGCCGTATGTCTCGACGACGTACGACCACGACCTCTTCAAGACGTGGAAGTCGAAGTACAACTACTACGTCGACGCCCCGGGCGGCATCGACGTCAACAAGACGATCGGTGACACCCACAAGTGGGCCGACCAGGTCGAGGTCGCCTTCCCCGGCGGGATCGCCCGGCAGTACATCATCGGCGCCTGCCCCGTCGACAAGGCGACGAAGACCGAGATCATGAGCGACTGCGAGAGCAACCCCTACTACGTGCCGTGGCACTGAGCGGACTCGGACTCGGCACAGGCCCTAGCGGGCGATGAACAGTGCCTCCGCCCCCACCGGACGGTAACCGGCCGCCTGGAACGCCCGCAGACTGCGGGCGTTCCCCGGCGCGACCTGCGCCCACACCGGCTCGGTGGCCAGGTGCCGGGCGGCCGTCACCAGGCGGCGCCCCAGCCCCCGGTGCCGTACGCCCTCGTCCACCTCGACGGACACCTCCAGCCGCCCCGCGACGCCCCGCCCCAGCACCACCACGCCGCCCTCCGCCACCCAGGCGCGGACGTCGTCGCGCCGCCCATGGGCGTAGGCGACCCGGGAATGACCGGGGTCCTCGATCTCCTGCAGCGCGAGCGGCGGCGCACCCGCCAGCGGGGCGGCGACCACGAGCGCGTCGATCGTTTCGTGCCTGCGGCCCGTGCGCTCCATGAACGCGGCGAGGAACCGCGCGTTCATCGTCGCGGCCAGCGCGTCGCAGCCCGTCGCCATCAAGGTCTCGTGAACCCACTGCAGGTCCTCGTCGGTGAACACGACGGAGTGCGCGGTGAAGGCGAGGACGCCGGCGTCCCGGTGTGAAGGCTGCGGTACGACCGTCGTACGGCCGTCGGGCGGCGGGAAGACGCCCTGCGCCGCCGCGTCCAGAATGTCCCGCAAGGTCTCCACGACCGCGCTTCCCCTCGCTCCTTGAGTCTCCACCCACTGGAAGGCCCAGACTCGCAGACATGATCGAAGACGGCACCGGACTTTTCACCATCGGCGAGCTGGCCCGCGCCACCGGGCTGACCGTGCGCACCATCCGCTACTGGTCGGACGAGGGCGCCCTGCCCCCGGTGGCCCGCTCCTCGGGCGGCTACCGGCTGTACGACGCCGCGTCCGTGGCCCGTCTGGAGCTGATCCGTACCCTGCGCGAACTGGGTCTCGGCCTGGACCACGTCCGCAGTGTGCTGGCCGGCGAGACGACGGTGGCGGAGGTGGCGGCCACGCATGTGGCGGCCCTGGACGCGCAGATCCACGCGCTGAAGGTGACCAGGGCGGTGCTGTCGACCGTGGCGCGACGCGGCTCGACCGCAGAGGAGATGACGCTCATGAACAAGCTGGCGCGGCTGTCGGCCGCCGAGCGGAAGCGGATCATCGACGACTTCATGGAGGAGATCTTCGAGGGACTCGACACGGTGGACCCCGACATCCGCCACCGGCTGCGGTTCGCCTCCGCGAACCTGCCCGACGACCCCACGCCCGAGCAGGTGGACGCCTGGGTCGAGCTCGCCGAGCTGATCCAGGACCCGGAGTTCCGTGTGCTGATGCGGAAGATGGTCGAGTTCAACGCGGCGGACCGGGGACCGGACGTCCCGTCGGGCACGTCCCTCTGGTTCATGAGCCGCCTGATGCAGCTCGCGGGCGAGGCGCTGCGGCAGGGCATCGCCCCCGAGGCGCCCGAGGCCGAGGAGGTGCTGCAACAGCTGCTGGGCGACGGAGACCGGGCCGCCGTACTGGAGCGGCTGACGGCGGCGGCGAACGTCCGGGTCGCCCGGTACCGCGAGTTGACGGCCCTCGTGAACGGCCTCGAACCCGCGCGATCGGTCGACGAGGAGTTCGCCTGGGTGGTCGCGGCGTTGCGCGCGCGGCAGGGCCGTTAATCTGACCTCCGTCAGTAGGACGGCCGTACGACGGCAAAAGCACCAAGAAGGGGCGGATCGGTGGCGGACATCGAGGAAGCACGCACGCAGTTCCAGCGGATCGATGCGGACGGTGACGGGTTCATCACCGCCGCCGAGTTCAAGGCCGCCCTGGCTCAGGAGGGGGACTGGAACGTCACCGAGGCGGTCGCCGAGGCCATCATCAAGACCCGCGACCTCAACGGCGACAAGGTTCTGTCCTTCGACGAGTTCTGGACGTACCTGAACAAGTGAGCCGACGGTGAGGGGGCGCCCGTCCCGCTGGGGACGGGCGCCCCCTCGTCATGAACGGCGTCGGATCCGAGCAAGGCGGCGCCCCTGCGGTAAGTCGGCGCGGGACAGACCGCCGGTTGCGCCGAGTTCCTCGACCGTCCATGCGTGTCGGGCGGGCTCGGCGAGGCGCGCAGGATGTAGCGCAGCAGGGTGTCGAGAAGCGAGGTGACCACGGCATCCGTCCCCGGTCGGTTCTCCTCCAGCTCCGTGCCCAGCAGCCCCACCGCGGCCCGACCGGTCGAATCGGTGGGTGCCGCACAGGTGACCGTGCGGGGGGCAGCCCGACGGCGGTTCGGCGGGGCGGCCTTGACCGCATCCGGGACGCGCGCCGCCTGATGGAGTCCGACCGGCACACGGGCAAGATCGTCGTACGGGTCTGACGGCGATCACCCGGTTGCCGCGGTTCCCGGAACAATCCACGGACCCCCGGGGTTGATGCCGCACAACAGACTCATGCATGTGCATCGATCCTGGAAAGGCCTGTCATGAAGATCGGCATCATCGGCGCGGGCAACATCGGTGGCAACCTCACGCGGCGGCTCACCGCCCTCGGCCACGACGTCTCCGTCGCCAACTCACGCGGCCCGCACACGCTCACCGCACTGGCCGAGGAGACGGGCGCGACCCCCGTCCCGGTCGAGGAGGCGGCCCGGGGCGCCGAGGTCGTCGTGATCACCGTCCCGGTGAAGGCGGTCCCCAACCTGCCGTCCGGTCTGCTGGACGGCGCGGCGGAGGACGTCGCCGTGATCGACACCGGCAACTACTACCCCAAGGAGCGGGACGGAAGGATCGCGGGGATCGAGGACGAGGGCCTCACCGAGAGCCGCTGGACCGAACGGCAGGTCGGCCACCCCGTGATCAAGGCCTTCAACGGCACGTACGCCCAGGACATCCTGGACCGGCCCCGCCCGGCCGGCGCCCCCGACCGGATGGCCCTCCCGGTCGCGGGCGACGACGAGGCGGCCAAGGGGCGCGTACGGGCCCTGATCGACGAACTCGGCTTCGACACGGTCGACGCCGGCGGCATCGACGACTCCTGGCGCCAGCAGCCCGCCACCCCGGTGTACGGCCTCCAGGCCGGCGCCGACGCGGTCACCAAGGCGCTGGCGGAGGCGTCTCCCGAGCGCACGCCGGAATTCCGCGGCTAGACCCTGTCATCGAACTCGCGTCTGCGCCGCGACGTACCGCACGCTCGGCTTCGCTCGCGCGTGCGGTGCTCTGCGCCGCCGTAGGACCCGTCCCTGGGCGGACGACGGGAGTTCGACGGGGGGCCTGGTCCGGGTGGCCGGGAGGGGTGCGGTCTGCTGGGGGGGCGCGGCGTACGGCCGCAGCCTGCGGCTGCTTGCGTGTGGCGTTGGCCGGTGTTGTCTTCCGGCTTTGCTCGTGCGGCGGTGCCTTGGGCTGCCGTTGGACCCGTCCCTGGGCGGACGGCGGGAGTTCGACGGGGGGCCTGGTCCGGGTGGCCGGGAGGGGTGCGGTCTGCTGGGGGGCGGGGCGTACGGCCGCAGCCCGCAGCCCGCAGCCGCGTGCGCGCCGCGTTCAGCCGTGCCACACCTCGGCCACCGAAGCGGCGAGCGCGGTGGCCTGGGTGTGGCCCGCGCGGGCGGCCGCCGGGCGGCGTGTGTCGTCGGCCATGTTGCGGCCCATCGCGCGGCGCGCGGCGCGGTCCGGTGCCAACAGGACGACACGCGCCCCCTCGGCGGACAGCTCGGCGGCCTGCCGCTGGGCGCTCGGATGCGGGCCGACCGCGTGCGGGATCGGCGCGATCGCGACCACCCGGCGATTCCCGTGCGCAAGCTGGAGGTTGGCGGTCGAGCGGCTGCCGCCGTCCATCCAGCGGCGGCCCGCGACGGTGACCGGCGGCCAGACGACGGGCACGGCACAACTCGCCGCGACCGCTTCGAGGAGCGTCACGCCGGAGCGTGCGTCGAACGCCTCGACCTCTCCGGTCTGCGCGTCGACCGCGGCGATCCGCAACTCCCGCTCGGGCCAGTGGCGTACGTCGCCAAGGAGTGTGCCGACGGTCTCGAAGACGTCCGACTCGGGTACCGTCCGGGCGCTCAGCGCGGCCCGGCCCAGGCGCCCGATGGACCGCTGCGGATCGCGGGAGCCGAGCGCCGCCCACAGGAAACGCGCCGTCTGCTGCGCGGTCACCGCGAGACGGACCGCGTCGGCCCCGGACAGCTGGCACTCGTACAACTCGGCGGCCGGGACGCCGGACAGGAGCCGGGATCCGAAGATCGCACCGGCGGAGGTGCCGATCACGAGGTCGGCGCCGGTGAGATCGATCCCGGCCTCGGCGAGCCCGGCAAGGACCCCGGCCAGCCAGGCCCCACCGACCGGTCCGCCGCCGCCCAGCACGAGTGCGGTGTCGGCCACGATTCCCCCTTCCGTTGACTTCCGCTTGACTTCCGTTGGACTTCCTTGGAGTGAAACGGGGAGTGCTCCCCGGTTGCTCGGCCGACGATAGCATCGGTACCGGGGACTGCTCCCCGGTACCGATGCCGAAAAGAGGGACACGTGGTGGGCGACTCGTCTCCGGTGCGGCGCCGCGATGCGCTGCGCAACCGGAAACTGCTGGTGGAGACGGCCCGCGAGGTCTTCGCCGAACAGGGCCTGGACGCCCCGCTCGACGAGATCGCGCGGCGCGCGGGCGTGGGCAACGCCACGCTCTACCGCCACTTCCCGAGCCGTGCCGCGCTCGTCGACGAGGTCTTCCGGGACGCGCTGACGGAGACGACGGCGGCGGGCGAGCGGGCGCGGACCGCCGAGGACGCGTGGACAGGTCTGACGGAATATCTGGAGGTGGTGTTTGCGGGGCTGGCCGGGGACCGCGGCACCAACGACCTGATGACCACGGGCCTGAAGGGCGTCACCTCGCTGGAGGCGATCCACGCCCACAACCGTGAGACCGTCGGCGGACTGTTGCGGCGCGCTCAGCAGCAGGGCACGATCCGCCCGGAGGTCACCACCGAGGACCTGCTGTTCGCCCTGGCGGCCCTGGGCCGGGCCGTCCCGGCGCTCACCATGGCCGCGCCGGACGCCTGGCGCCGCCCGCTCGCCCTGCTCCTCGACGGTCTGCGCGCCCGGGCCGCCGGGGCCCGCCTGCCCGCACCCCCGCTCACGGCCGCCCAGTTGGGCGAGGTGCTGCTCAACCTGGGCCCGCACGGGCGGGGGTGAGGGTTTCCGTCCGGCTCAGGCGCCGCCGGCCCACTCCCGCAGTGCGGCCCTGGTGGAGAAGTTCGCGACGTCCTTGTCCGAGGGGTCCGAGGTGTACTGGTGGAAGCGCCACGCCGCCTTGATGCGGGGCTTGCCCGCGGTGACGTAGTCGGCGATCCACAGACCGTCCCCGGCGTAGGACGTGGTGTCGATGGTGAGCCAGAAGGTGCGGTTGGTGTAGAGGATCACGCGGTTGTGCGGCCGGAGTTGCTTCACCGTGCGGATGAACTGGTCCTTCTCGGCGTTGCTCGCGTGCGTGCCGTCGCCGGTCGTCTCCCAGTCGGCGGCGAGGATGTCGCCCGCCTTCTCCGGGGTGTGGCCGACGAAGTACTCCGCCTGGGACGTGATGTTGCCCGGCCACAGGAAGTGGTAGAAGCCGACCACGCAGCCCGCGTCCCGGGCGGTCTTCGTCTGGGCGGCGAGTCTGGGGTTCACATACGAACGCCCCTCCGTCGCCTTGATGAAGACGAAGGAGAGGCCGTCCGTTTCGTACGCCGATTCCTGGTACGCGCTGATGTCGACGCCTTGCAGCATGGGGGCTCCCTGAAGTGCTCGTGGGGGGACAGGGAATGATGATGCATCACCTGGTAAGGGTGATATGCCCCCAAAGCGACTGCTTCAGCCGCGGTCGGTCACCGAACCGAGAACCGAGGCCGACTTCGTGGACCAGTCGGAGGTGATCACGCTCGCGTGGTCCGCGGCCAGCAGCGACAGTCGCGCGGCCACCTCGGCGTCCGTCGGGCTCGTGGACGAGATCGCCGGCGACACGCTCGCAGCGTCCGTCATGATCAGGGTGTAGTGGTTGGTGTCGTACCAGGACGTGTCGTAGCCGTTGTTGACGTACGTCGCCGCGTCCCCGTCGAAGAACACGAACCACGGGCGGATCGAGGCGTCGTAGCGGCTGGTGCGCGGGTCGCCGGAGGCGGCGCCGAGGACGGCCGGGAAGGCCTGGGCCTTGGAGATGTTGCCGGCGGCGTACAGGTCGCGCAGGTAGTCGCCGTACTCCTGGTCGGTCCAGTAGTGGTCGAACGGGTTGTTCATCTCGACCGTGCCGGGGATGAGTTCGAAGAGGACCTTGCCCTTGAGAGCGTCACGGGAGGGCCAGGCGTTCGCCTTCGCGGCCGCGTCGAGGGTGGAGTACGAGGACCCCAGCAGGTCGGACGGCTTGTAGACCATGCTGCCGAGCTTCGAGGACACCAGCGCGTCGAACTCGTCCGGTCCGAGGCCGAGGTTGTTGTTGAAGCCGTTCTTCATCTCCACCTTGAAGATGATCGGCCGGTGGTCGGGGTGGAGCTGATGCCAGGCTGCGATGTTGTCGAGGCAGCTGCCGAGGTCCTGGTTGCGGTTCTTGCTGTACAGCTCGCTCGGGGTCTTCGCCGACTCGCAGTTGTTGTCGTTGCCGAACGGATTGCTGTGGCTGACTCGCCAGCGCCTGCTGATGATGTCGGTGTAGACGTCGATTTCGAGCAGCGAGGCACCGGAGTCGAGGGCCTGCGCGAAATACGTGTACTTGGACTTGTCGTACGCGTTGTGCGTCCCGATCGTGGTCGCGTCGGAGAACTTGGGCGCCGCCGCCTGGGCATTGCCCGGTACCGCCATCAACATCGCGGCGGCACCCAGCAGCGCCGCCAGCCGTCTCATCACCCGCACGTGTCAACTCCCCTTCAAAGCCGCCAAGTTGGCGGCAGACTAGGGGAGAGCGGTTACTGAATGGTAGCCCCAGGAGGAACATCGGCCCCCGGCGTCGCGGCGGCGATCCGATAGCACCCCCGGAGGCTCGCCCGAACGGCGTTGGCAACCTGGTTCTGGCCGGAATCTATCGTTCAAGTGAACGAACCATTCCCTGGGGTGGGCATGGGTGTCAGTTTGCCTGATCTTGAAAGAGTGCATGATCATCAACTGATCCCTGCCTGCCAAGCTTTCCGATCGCCAAGCACTTGTGATCGGCTCGTCAAATATTCAGGGGTGAAGCGTGGGGGATTCCGGAGGCAGACGTGTGTGGTCGTCACCTACGGCGTGGCTGGCCGCGGTTGTGCTGCTGATTCAGCCCGGCACGGCGGCCGTTGCGAATGCAGCAGCTGCCGGGGAGCGGGGCAGCGGTTCCACCGCCATGGCCGCTTCCTCGCCGGAGGCAGCCGCCTCGCACAAGGCGAAGGCGAGTGGTACTCGGGTGGAGGTCCTCCGGGACCGCACGGAATACGCCACGACGTATGCCAACCCAGACGGCACAACGTTCACTTTGGACCAGTCGGCCGTACCGATCCGAGTGCACCGGAGTGACGGTTCCTGGGTGACCCCTGATCCGACCCTCCAAACGCGGTCGGACGGTACGGTCGGCCCGAAGGCGGCCGTGGTGGATCTGGCGTTCTCCGGGGGAGGCGACGGCTCGCGGCTGGTGGACATCGCCAGGAACGGCAAGTCCCTGCGTCTCGGCTGGCCGGGCAGGCTGCCAAAGCCCACGCTGGACGGAGCGAGCGCGGTCTACGCCGATGTTCTTCCCGGCGTTGACCTGCGGATGACGGCGACGACAGAAGGCTTCCGTGAGCTGCTCGTCGTGAAGACCCCCCAGGCGGCGACGGATCCGGCGCTGAAGAAGGTCGCCTTCTCGCTCCAGTCGGACGGACTGACGGTCGCGCCCACCAGCGGCGGCGGGATGACGGCCGTGGATGACAATGCGCACCCGGTCTTCTCAGCCCCCGCCGCGCTGATGTGGGACTCACAAGGCGACGCGGCCACCACAGGTGCGGCCGCCCAGTTGGAGCGGACGGCCGTGGTCACGCAGGCGAGCGACCCGTCGCCGTCTCCGTCTCCGTCGGCGACCACGAATCCGTCGACCGGGGCGCAGGAGAACCCGGTGGCGGGGCCGGGGAACGGGGATGCGTCGGCGGTGCTGCCGGTGCAGGTGAGTCCGGATTCGCTGGCTGTGGTGCCGGACGCGGGCATGCTGGCGAACAGTGACAGCCGTGCGTATCCCGTCTACATCGACCCGAGCGTCGGCCTGGACCAGACGGCCCACACGTATCTGCGCTCGGACGGCGTCTCCGACTTCAACTGGGGCAACGGCAGCAACAACGAGGGCAAGGGCATGGGCCACTGTTCCTCGTGGAACGGCTACTACTGCGGTCCCGGCTATACGGAGCGGTTGTACTTCCAGTTCTCGCCCAGCGGCCTGGCGGGCAAGAAGGTGCTGTCTGCGACGTTCCGGGCCACCGAGAGCTGGTCGTTCACGTGCGATGCGAGCTGGGTGGATCTGGAGCGCACCAGCAACATCTCGTCGTCGACCACGTGGTCCACCCGTCCCTCGTATCTGGGGATGATGGCCAGCCGTGACGTTACGGCGGGCCGTGGCTCCCTGTGCGATCCCTCGCAGCCGGCCGCGCCGATCGAGTTCAGTGGTTCGAGTCTGACGTCTGAGGTCGGGGATCTGGCGGCGGGGAAGTTCTCCCGGCTGACGCTGTTGCTGAAGGCGCGGGACGAGACGGACACCAGCGCCTGGAAGCGGTTCAGGAACGATGCGGTGCTGTCGGTGACCTATGTGGGGCTGCCTGCCGTGCCGACCAAGGCGGGCATCGTCGAGGGCAGCGGGGTCAGCTGTCAGACGGACTCCACCGATCCGGATGTGGTCTCCGATCCCACGCCCAGCCTGAGCGCTACGGTGTGGACGGCGACGGGCGGCGGCAGCGGGGCGAGCCTGCGGGCGCACTTCTACATTCAGCAGAAGAACAGCGACGGCAGCTGGTCGGTGGCGACCGAGCCGGTGCGGCCGACCAGCGGCTACGTCGGCAACGGCACCGTGCTCACCTACCCGTCGCCGATCACGCTGTCCGAGGGGCCCTTGTACCGGCTGGCGGTCTTCAGCCGCTCGTACTACGACAGCGGTAACAGCTATCTGGAGTCGCACAGCACGGTGACCACCAAGGGCTGGTGCTACTTCAAGGTCGACACCACTGCTCCGAAGAAGCCCGTCGTGACCTTCGGCAGCCCCTACTCCGAGTGCACGGCCAACGCCTGTGCCGCCGCCGGAGGGCCGGGCGTCGTGGGGCACTTCACCTTCTCCCCGGCTTCGGGCGACACCAACAACGTTGCCTACGAGTACAAGCTGGCGACCTCGGCCGCCTGGTCCAAGCCGATTTCCGGTTCGACCGTGTCGGCGTCGATCACTCCGCAACTGGCGGGTACACAGCAGCTTCAGGTGCGAGCGGAGGACAATGCCGGCCGCTGGGGCGCTGCGGAGATCGTGAAGTTCGATGTCGCCGAGGGGAAGACGGCGATCGGCCGCTGGCACTTCGACGACGCGGCACCCGGCTCCGGTGTGACCACGGCGGCCGACACGGCGACGGAGGGCAGCACACGCTACCCGGCGACGCTGTACACCGCCGGGGCAGGCTGGTCGTCGCTCGCACGCCGGGGTGACGGGGACCGGTCGCTGTGGCTGAACGACACCTCCGACACCACACGCCAGTCCGGGTACGCGGCCACCACGGCTCCGGTGATCAACACACAGTCGTCGTTCACCGTTTCGGCGTGGGCCTATCTGGCGGACGGGTCCGACTTCCGCACGGTGGTGTCGGAGACGGGCAGCGACGGCTCCGGGTTCGCGCTGTACTACTCGCCGAGCATCCAGCGCTGGGTGTTCCTGTGGAACTGGTACGAGAACGGTGTCCGCAAGTACCTGGGCGCGAACGCCGACGCGGCCGGGGTGCCGCTGAAGGTGTGGACCCATGTGACCGGCGTCTACAACTCCCAGGACCGCACCATCTCCCTCTATGTCAACGGCCGCCTGCAGGGATCCCCGGTGGCGCTGCCCAGCACCTCGGACGCCACGACTGCCAACGGCAACCTGCAGTTCGGCCGGGCCAGTTTCACGCCGGGCAGCTACCAGAACTACTGGCGGGGCCGCGTCGACGAAGTGGCCGTCTGGCAGCGCGTCCTGACAGACGACGAGATCGCCACCGAGGACCAGCTCCTCGACTCCAACGGCGCCACGAACGTGGAGCTGATGGGCGCCTGGAACCCGGAGGGTGCGAGCGGCAGCACACTGGCGGACTCCACGTCCGGTTACGGCCGCACACTCACGCTGTCCGGCGGTGCCTCGCTCGACGGTCATGCCATCGTCCTGGACGGCACGGACGGCGCGGCCACCAGCCCCGGTCCGGTCCTGGACGACACAGCGTCGTTCACCGCCTCCACCCTGGTGGACGTCGATGGCAACGCCCTTCTGTCCAAACCTGTCGGCTACACCGCGCAAGTCATCGGCCAGCGCAGCACCGACGGCTCCGCGTGGGGCTTCTGGTATCAGCTGACCGGGACCGACATCGACCCGGCCACCGATACGACCGTCCCGGTGGGCAAGTGGTACTTCGGCCGGCTGAACGCCGACGGAAGCTTCACCGGGGTGGTCTCCGACGAGGCGGCGGTACTGGGCAGCCCCGTGCGGATGACCGGTACCTACGACGCCCCGTCCGGCACCATCCACTTCTACCTCGGACCCGACGAGAACGACGCCGACGTCACCCATCCCTACACGGCCGTAGCCGGCTCGGGAGAGTTCGCGGCCGGCAAGGGCTACGTGGGCGGAGCCTGGGCCCACTACCTTCCCGGAAAGATCACCGACATCAGGCTGTGGGCGGGTGCCATGGCAAACCAGCAGCAGATCATCGACACCATCGGGGACTGACCCCTCCCACGACGGCGTGGGGCGGGCCGGTCGGCCGCCCCACGCCGGACTTCCTCAGTTTTCTCCTTCCCTTTACCCCTTGGCGTGCACAGGCGGCCGGCAGTGGTGGCCGGCGTGTGCGCGACAGACGTCCCTCAGCTTGATCGCATGGAGGCCAGGCATGAGTTCCGGCATGAAAGGCCGTTGGATCCGCAGTGTGCTGAGACACGCGGCATTGCCGCCGCGGGCCGCGCCACGAACGGAGCGCGTCGTACGCGGCCGGAGGGTTCCGGCCGTCGTGGCGCTGTGCATGGCCCTCGCCGTTCCGACAGGACTCGGCGCACCGGCTGCTCATGCCGCGGGCGGAGGCCTGGGCAAACCGGCGCTGCCGAAGCAGCGGGTCGACAAGGTGCAAAAGCACCTGGGCCTGGGCGCCCAGAAGGCGCGCGCCAAGGTCGCTGGATCCGAAGCCGCCAACGCGGCACAAGCCCGGCGTGCACGCGCCCAGCAGCACGCTGCCTGGCCTCGAACCGCCGTGGTGTCCGGGCGAATACCAGGACAGGGCGCGACGAACCTGATCGCGGGAGGGCTGCCGGTCACAGTTGCGCCTGGCCGGGGAAACACATCTGCGGCAGGACAACTGACGGTGACAGTTCTCGGGCAGCAGCAGGCCCGGGCGGCCGGTGTCAAAGGTGTGCTGCTGACCGCCTCCGCCACCGAGCCTGGCTCCGCGCAGTTGAGCGTGGACTACTCGGCGTTCGCCAGCGCCTACGGCGGCGACTGGTCCGGGCGGCTGCGGCTGGTCCAGCTGCCCGCCTGCGTTCTGACCACGCCGCAGAAGGCCGCCTGCCGGACTCAGACTCCGCTCGGCTCACACAACAACATCGGCGGCCAGACGCTGTCGGCCCAGGTCAGCCTTGGGAAGGCAGGCCGCGACCCCGATACGGCGCGGGCTTCGCGCTCGGCGCCGCGTACCTCCCTGATGACCGCCGAGGCGACCTCGTCGGCCACGGTGCTTGCCGTGACCGCCGCATCATCCGGGGAATCGGCTTCCGGTTCCGGTAACTATGCGGCCAGCCCGCTGTCGGCCTCGTCCAGTTGGGAGGCCGGCAGCTCCTCGGGCGCCTTCACCTGGTCCTACCCCCTGACCACCCCGCCGGCCGCAGCGGGCCCGGCTCCTCAGCTGTCGTTGTCGTACGACTCCGGAAGCGTGGACGGCAGGACCGCGTCGACGAACAACCAGGGGACCATGGTCGGTGAGGGCTTCGACCTGACGTCCTCCTACGTCGAGCGGTCCTACGCCTCGTGCGACGACGACGGACAGGACGGAAAGTTCGACCTGTGCTGGAAATACGACAACGCCTCGCTGGTGCTGAACGGCAAGTCCACCGAGCTGGTCAAGGACGACACCACCGGCGTCTGGCATCTCAAGGGGGATGACGCCTCCACCGTCACGCACTCCACCGGCGCCGACAACGGCGACAACGACGGGGAGTACTGGACTGTCACCACCGGCGACGGCACCAAGTACGTGTTCGGACAGAACAAGCTGCCGGGCGCCGACACCCAGCGCACCAACTCCGTATGGACCGTGCCGGTGTTCGGCGACGATGCGGGCGAACCGGGCTATGACCAGGGTTCCACCTTCGCCGACCGTGCCGTGACCCAGGCGTGGCGGTGGAACCTGGACTACGTCGTGGACCTGCACGGCAACGCGATGTCGTACTGGTACACCGCCGAGACCAACTACTACGGCAAGAACGGCGCGTCCACTGGGACCGCCCAGTACACGCGGGGCGGCTACCTCACCAAGATCCTCTACGGTCAGAACAAGGACACCCTGTTCACCGGTACCGCCTCGGACGAGGTCACCTTCGGCTACGACGAGCGCTGCACCGCCTCCGACTGCTCCTCGCTGACCTCCTCCACCGCCTCCAACTGGCCCGACGTCCCGTTCGACTCCCTCTGTGCGTCCGGCGCGGACTGCAAGGCCACCGGCCCTTCATTCTTCACTCGTAAGCGTCTGACCAGCATCGACACCCACGCCTGGTCGGCTACCTCGAGCGCCTACACGGACGTCGACTCGTGGGCGCTGGCCCAGCAGTTCCTGGACCCCGGCGACATCGGCAACAGCACCGACCAGACGCTGGTGCTCAAAAGCATTCAGCGCACCGGTAAGAACGGTACGGCCATCTCTTTGGACCCGGTGACGTTCACGTACCAGATGCGGGCCAACCGGGTCGACTCCTCCACGGACAACATCCTGCCGCTGAACCGGCCCCGGATTCAGACCGTCACCTCCGAGACCGGCGCCGTCACCACCGTGACGCTGTCCAATCCGGAGTGTGTGCGCGGGTCGAACATGCCGTCGTCCGAGGACAACGACACGATGAGCTGCTACCCGGTCTACTGGCACATCAACGGCGCCACCGAGGCATCCCTGGACTGGTTCAACAAATACCGGGTAACCGACGTCATCACCTCCGACCCCACGGGTCACGGCGAGACGATGGAGAACCACTACAGCTACTCCGGCCCGGCCTGGCACTACAACAACGACCCGCTGACCCCCACCAAGGAACGCACCTGGTCCGACTGGCGCGGCTACCGCACCGTCACCACCCTCAAGGGCGCCTCCAGCGAAACCCAGTCCAAGACCGTGTCGCTGTATCTGCAGGGCATGGACGGTGACAAGCAGAAGGACGGCACGACCCGGTCGGTCTCCGTCCCGGGCATCGGCTTCACCGGCCTGAGCGTGGCCGACCAGACCGACTATGACCGTTTCTCGGGCTTCACGCGTGAACGGGTCACGTACAACGGGTCCGCCCCGGTCTCCGTGACCGTCAACTACCCGTGGTCCCAACTCACGGCCAGCCAGCAGAAGTCGTACGCCAACATCGAGGCGTACTTCGTCCGCACGTACAAGACCGAGACCTCCACGTACCTGACCGCCGCGTCCGGCTGGCGCACCCACAGCGTGAACACCAGCTTCGACAGCTACGGCATGCCCGTCAGCGTCAACGACTCCGGCCAGATCGGTGTCAGCGGCGACGAGACCTGCACCCGTACCTGGTACGCCCGCAACGCGAGCCTCGGCATCACCTCCCTGGTCTCCCGCTCACGGGTCGTCGGTCACGTCTGCTCCACCGCCGAGACCGACCTGAACCTGCCGGCCTCCTCCGGCAGCCGCGGCGACGTGCTGTCCGACACGGCCACCGTCTACGACGACCCCAACGCCACCGCCTGGACCGCCTCCCAGACCCCGACGCTGGGCGATGCCACCTGGACCGGACGCGCCTCCGCCTACCCGGCCACGGCCACCAACGGCGAGCGGTATCCGACCTCCTGGCAGACCGTCGCCAAGACGACGGGGTACGACACCCTGGGCCGGCCAGGGACCGTGACCGACGCCGCCGGCAACGCGACCAGCACCGTCTACACCCCGACCACGACGGGGCCGCTGACCAAGATCACGGTCACCAACGCCAAGAGCCAGAAGAGCTACACCTACCTGGACTATGCACGGGGCTCAACCCTGAAGTCCTACGACGTCAACACCAAGCTGACCGAGTCCACATACGACGCCCTGGGCCGGGTCACGGCCGTCTGGCTGCCGAACCGCTCCCGCGCAGGCGCATACAGCGCCAACTACACCTACGCCTACTCCGTCAGCAACAACGCCCCACCATGGGTCTCGGCTTCGGCCATCCGAGGAGAAGGCGTCTACAACACCAGCTACACGATCTACGACTCGCTGCTGCGCCCGCTGCAGACCCAGTCCCCGACCGCGAACGGCGGCCGGCTGCTGACCGACACCCGATACGACAGCCGCGGCCTGGCCTACGAGACCTACGCCGACGTCTTCGACTCCTCCACAACCCCCTCCGGCACCTACGCGAGGGCCCAATACGGCGGCGCTCCGAAGCAGACCGACACCGTCTTCGACGGAGCCGGACGCCCGACCAACAGTACCTTCTACGTCTACGGCGTCATGAAGCGGTCCACGTCGACGACGTACACCGGTGACTCCACCGCCACCACCGCCCCGGCCGGCGGATCCGCGGTCCGCACCATCACCGACGTGTTCGGCCGCACCACCGAGAGCCGTCAGTACTCCGGCAGCGACCCGGCCGACACCGCCTACGGCGCGGGCGTCGGTGCCGCCTACACCTCGGCCAAGTACACGTACACCCGGGACGGCAAGCCGGACACGGTCACCGGCCCCGACGGCACCAAATGGACGTACACCTACGACCTGTTCGGTCGGCAGGTCTCGGGGACCGACCCGGACAAGGGAACCGGCACCACCTCGTACACCGACCTGGACCAGGTCGCCACCACCACGGACTCCCGCCACATCACCCTCCTCTACGGCTACGACGAACTCGGCCGCAGGACCGATGAATGGCAGACGTCCAAGACCGACGCCAACAAACTCGCCCACTGGGCCTACGACACCCTCGCGAAGGGCCGGCTGGACTCGTCCACCAGTTATGTGGGCGGAGTGGCCGGCACGGCCTACACCAGGAAAGTCACCGCCTACGACAGCCTGTACCGGCCGACCACCACACAACTCGTCCTGCCGTCCACCGACGCCCTGGTCACCTCCGGTGCCGTCACCGCAACGTCGGCCTCCTCGACCTACTACAACCTCGACGGCACCCAGCAGTACATCTCCGAACCCGCCGCCGGCGGCCTTGCCGCCGAAACCGTCAACACCGGCTACAACACCGTCGGCCTGCCCACCACCGTCTCCGGTGCCAGCGACTACCTCCTCGGTGCCGCCTACTCCGCCACCGGTCAGACCCAACAGCTCACCCTGGGCACCTCCTCGGCCGCCGGCACCAAGAAGGCCTACATCACCAACACCTGGGATGAAGGCACCGACCGGCTCAATCAGTCGGCCGTCACCGACCAGACCCACGGCTACGAACTGCAGGAACTGAACTACGCCTACGACGACGCCGGCAACGTCACCTCCATCACCGACCCCACCACCCTCGGCGGCACGAGCAAAGCGGACAACCAGTGCTTCGCCTACGACGGATACCAACGCCTGACCGAGGCCTGGACGCCGTCCACCACCGACTGCTCCACCTCCGGCCGCACCACGGCGAACCTCGCCGGCGCCGCCCCGTACTGGAGCTCGTACTCCTACACCGACAGCGGCCTGCGCAACAGGGAGACCGCCCACACGTCAGGCGGTGACACCACCAAGGTCTACTGCTACGACGCAACGCGACCTCACGCATTGACCACAACCACCACGGCATCGTCGTGCACGGGGGTCACCGCCACCTACGCCTACGACGCAATCGGCAACACCACAGGCCGACCCAATGGCACCGACACCCAGACCCTCACCTGGAACCCCGAGGGCCGGCTCGACACCCTCACCGAAAAGACCGGCTCCGGAACCACAAAAAGCACGACGAGCCACATCTACGACGCCGACGGCAACCTGCTGATCAGTCGTAACAACACCGGAGAGAGCGTCCTTTACCTCGACGGCGGCACCGAGGTCCACCTCGACACTTCCACCTCGACCGCCAAGTACTGGGCCGATCGGTACTACGCCGCCGCTGGTTCCACCATCGCCCTGCGCAGCAACAAACCCGGCACTCCGACAGTGACCTGGCTCGCCGCCGACCAGCACGGCACCGGCACCCTCGCCGTCGATGCCGCCACCCAGGCCGTCACCAAGCGCTACACGACACCCTTCGGGGCTCCGCGCACCGGCGGCACCGGCACCTGGCCCGACGACAAGGCCTTCCTGGGCAAACCCGCAGACCCCACCACCGGCCTCACCCACCTCGGCGCCCGCGAATACGACACGAACACCGGCCGTTTCATCAGCGTCGACCCGCTCCTCGACACAGGCGACGCCCAATCCCTCAACGGTTACACCTACGCCGACGACAACCCCACGACGGGCAGCGACCCCACCGGCCTGCGCGACTGCGGCGAAACCGAATACTGCGGCAAGGGCAGCAGACCCAACCTGGAATACGGAACTGCCGCCAGTGCCGACGCCAAGGACATTCTCCCCAACGGCAAGCACGTCAAGGTGGGCGGCGGCACCGGCAGCGCCCCGGCAAGCGATCCGGTCACGATTGCCCCTGTCCCGCCGCGTCAGTTCGACGAAGAGGCGAAACACGCGTGGCTCGACGCGCTCCACATGGTCGACAAGCAGAACCGGATGACCGACACCGACGACATGTGGGACGCCCGTAACGGAATTCACCTGGCGAGTGAGACATTCTGGGAGGTCTTCTGTCGCGAGGCCCCCGGATCCTGCCCCAAGAGCCGGCCCGACGCGCACAACTCCACCGACTTCGGGTACTTCCCGATGGTTTCGCCGGACTCGTCGGGAGAATCTCTCAAAGACGTTCTGCGTGGTGGCCCCGCGGCGGCAGCTGCCGGAATCTGGTACAGAAATCTGCGCCCCGACGAGGATCCGGCAGAGGGCCTGTTCGCCAAGAATGTCGACGGCGACTACACCATTAACGTGCAGATCGGTCAGGGGACCCGGGTACGGACCCAGTGGATTTCGGTGACGAAGAGCTGGGATGTGATCAAGAAGTGGCGACAGCCCGGTCAACGGGTCGCTATCATCGACGGAGACAAAGTCGAGGCGCGGCTGGTCGACCTCACTACCCCGGAAAACAGGGCAAGGTACCTGAGGGGATTTCGTTCGCTCAACAACGCGCAATCATCGCAAGAGGCCCTGGTCGAGAGATACATAAACCCGAGCGCCGTAATCGGACTGGTCGAAGATGAGGAATAATCCAGTGCATGAGGAACTCGTGTCGCAACTTGACGACGCGGCCGAGGCGTTCATCGGTCCCCTGCGCCTGAACGACGGCTTCGATCAGCTTGCGCTGGACGAGCTGTGCAGGCGGATCGACCAGTTCGGGCATCAGTGGCGGACATCCGAAGTCATCCCGAAATCGGTTGCTCTCCTCCTCTCGGAGCTGTACCCGGCGATTTCCGCCTGCGCCGACCTCTACTCGGGGGACGAGCGGCAGAGAATGATCGAGGCTGCTGTGCTGGTCGGAGAAAGGGTCACCATTGCATTGGATCCCGCGGGCGAGCCCGAGGCGTGAGGGCTTGCGCCTCACCGACATCGAGCACCTGGAGTCCGCCCTGTAGGCGTCCCGAACACGACGAGCCCCGGACCAGTCATCCGGGGCTCGCTGGGGAATCCGGGCCCCGCACCCTGAGGCAGGGTGCGGGGCCCGCCCGGGAGTGTCAGAGGGAGCACACAGGTTTCCACGCCTGACCCAGGGGCATTCCGGGGATCTGCCGTCGCGTAAGCACGAAGGCCAACGAAGGCCCTGACAGCGCCGAAAGACACGAACGCGCTGGTCAGGGCCTGTTTCTTCAGCACTCGATGATGTTCACCGCGAGCCCGCCCCGCGCCGTCTCCTTGTACTTCACGCTCATGTCCGCGCCGGTCTCCTTCATGGTCTTGATGACCTTGTCGAGGGAGACCTTGTGGGAGCCGTCGCCGCGCATCGCCATCCGGGCGGCCGTGACCGCCTTCACCGCGGCCATGCCGTTGCGCTCGATGCACGGGATCTGGACGAGGCCGCCGACCGGGTCGCAGGTCAGGCCGAGATTGTGCTCCATGCCGATCTCGGCCGCGTTCTCGACCTGTTCGGGGGTGCCGCCCAGCACCTCCGCGAGCGCGCCCGCCGCCATGGAGCAGGCCGAGCCGACCTCGCCCTGACAGCCGACCTCGGCGCCGGAGATGGACGCGTTCTCCTTGAAGAGCATGCCGATCGCGCCCGCGGCGAGCAGGAAGCGGACCACTCCGTCCTCGTCGGCGCCCGGGACGAAGTTGATGTAGTAGTGCAGGGCCGCCGGGATGATGCCCGCGGCGCCGTTCGTCGGGGCGGTGACCACACGGCCCCCCGCCGCGTTCTCCTCGTTCACGGCCATCGCGTAGAGCGTGATCCACTCCATCGAGCGGCCCAGCGGGTCGCCCTCGGCACGCAGCTGGCGCGCCGTGACGGCCGCACGCCGGCGCACCTTCAGGCCGCCCGGCAGGATGCCCTCGCGGGACATGCCGCGCGACACGCACGCCTGCATGACCCGCCAGATCTCCAGCAGGCCCTCGCGGATCTCGTCCTCGGTCCGCCAGGCCCGCTCGTTCTCCAGCATCAGCGAGGAGATCGACAGGCCGGTCTCCTTGGTCAGGCGCAGCAGCTCGTCGCCCGTGCGGAACGGGTACTTCAGGGGCGTGTCGTCGAGCTTGATGCGGTCCTCGCCGACCGCGTCCTCGTCGACGACGAATCCGCCGCCCACCGAGTAGTACGTCTTCGACAGCAGCTCGGCCCCGGAGGCGTCGTACGCCCACAGGGTCATCCCGTTGGCGTGGTACGGGAGCGCCTTGCGGCGGTGCAGGACCAGGTCGTCGTCGAAGGAGAACGCGATCTCGTGCTCGCCGAGCAGCCGGATCCGGCCCGAGGACTTGATGTCCTCCACCCGCTGGTCGGCGGTCTCCACGTCCACCGTGCGCGGTGAGGCGCCCTCGAGCCCGAGCAGCACCGCCTTGGGCGTGCCATGGCCGTGGCCGGTGGCACCGAGCGAGCCGTACAGCTCCGCCCGTATGGACGCGACCGGTTCCAGCAGCTCCTCGTTGCGCAGCCGGCGGGCGAACATGTGCGCCGCGCGCATCGGGCCCACCGTATGGGAGCTGGACGGGCCGATGCCGATCGAGAACAGGTCGAAGACCGAGATGGCCACGGTGACTCCTCAATGACGGGGGGCGGGGGTGGGCACCGCGCTCAGCTGATGAGTGTGCTCCCAGTGTGCGCGGTGCCCGGGGGACTTACTTGGTGAGACCCGGGTACAGCGGGTGCTTGTCGGCCAGGGCCTTCACCCGGGCCTTCAGGGCCTCCGCGTCGTACGACGGCTTGAGCACCTCCGCGATCACGTCCGCGACCTCGGCGAAGTCCTCGGCCGTGAAGCCGCGGGTCGCCAGGGCGGGCGTACCGATCCGCAGGCCCGAGGTGACCATCGGCGGGCGAGGGTCGTTCGGGACGGCGTTGCGGTTGACCGTGATGCCCACCTCGTGGAGGCGGTCCTCGGCCTGCTGTCCGTCCAGCTCGGAGTTGCGGAGGTCGACCAGGACGAGGTGTACGTCGGTGCCGCCGGACAGGACGTCCACGCCCACGGACTTGACGTCGTCCCTCACCAGACGCTCGGCAAGGATCTTCGCGCCCTCCACCGTCCGGCGCTGGCGCTCCTTGAAGTCCTCGCTCGCCGCGATCTTGAAGGCGACCGCCTTCGCCGCGATCACATGCTCCAGTGGACCGCCCTGCTGACCCGGGAAGACCGCCGAGTTGATCTTCTTGGCCAGCTCGGCCGTCGACAGGATCACGCCACCGCGCGGGCCGCCCAGCGTCTTGTGGGTCGTGGTGGTGACCACGTGGGCGTGCGGGACCGGGTTCGGGTGCAGGCCCGCCGCCACCAGACCGGCGAAGTGCGCCATGTCGACCATGAGGTAGGCGCCGACCTCGTCCGCGATCCGGCGGAAGGCGGCGAAGTCCAGCTGCCGCGGGTACGCCGACCAGCCCGCGACGATCAGCTTCGGCCGGGACTCCTTGGCCAGGCGTTCCACCTCGGTCATGTCGACGACACCGTGGTCGCCGACGTGGTAGGCGACCACGTTGTAGAGCTTGCCGGAGAAGTTGATCTTCATTCCGTGGGTCAGGTGCCCGCCGTGGGCGAGGTTCAGACCCATGATCGTGTCGCCTGGCTGCAGCAGCGCGAACATCGCGGCCGCGTTCGCCTGGGCGCCCGAGTGCGGCTGCACATTGGCGTGCTCGGCGCCGAAGAGCTCCTTGATGCGGTCGATGGCGATCTGCTCGACCACGTCGACGTGCTCACAGCCACCGTAGTACCGGCGGCCCGGGTAGCCCTCGGCGTACTTGTTGGTGAGGACCGAGCCCTGGGCCTCCATGACCGCCACCGGGGCGAAGTTCTCGGAGGCGATCATTTCGAGGGTGGACTGCTGGCGGTGCAGCTCGGCATCGACGGCGGCGGCGACGTCCGGGTCGAGCTCGTGCAGGGGTGTGTTCAGAAGCGACATGAGTGGCTACGACTCCTCAGCCGGCGATGTGGGTGTCGTACTCGTCCGCGGAGAGCAGGTCGGCCGGCTCCTCCGCGACACGTACCTTGAACAGCCACCCGCCCTCGAACGGGGCGGAGTTCACGAGCGACGGGTCGTTGACCACGTCCTCGTTGATCTCCGTGACCTCGCCGGTGACCGGGGAGTAGAGGTCGCTGACCGACTTGGTCGACTCCAGCTCACCGCAGGTCTCGCCCGCGGTCACCGTGTCACCGACCTCCGGGAGCTGGACGAACACGACATCGCCGAGAGCGTTGGACGCGTGTTCCGTGATGCCGACCGTCGAGACGCCGTCCTCGGCGGCCGACAGCCACTCGTGCTCCTTGCTGTAGCGCAGCTGCTGGGGGTTGCTCATGACCTGAATTCTCCTGTACGCGGGGAGTGGTGATGAATGGGGGACTGCTGGAGACGCTCGTGAAGAGGGCGGACATGCGCGCTGTCACGTCCGCCGCGCTCAGTCTCTACTTCTGACGCTTGTAGAACGGCAGTGCCACGACCTCGTAGGGCTCGTGGCTGCCTCGGATGTCCACCCCGACCCCGGGCGTGCCCGGCGCGGAGTGCGCGGCGTCGACGTACGCCATCGCGATCGGCTTGCCCAGCGTGGGGGAGGGGGCGCCGGAGGTGACCTCGCCGATCACCTCGCCGCCGGAGACGACCGCGTACCCGGCCCGCGGGACGCGCCGGCCCTCGGCGACCAGGCCGACGAGGACGCGCGGCGGGTTCTTCTCGGCGCGCTCGGCGGCCTCCTGCAGGGCCGCACGCCCCACGAAGTCGCCCTCCTTCTCGAACTTGACCACCCGGCCGAGCCCGGCGTCGAACGGCGTCAGAGAAGTGCTGAGCTCGTGCCCGTACAGCGGCATGCCCGCCTCCAGGCGCAGCGTGTCCCGGCAGGACAGCCCGCAGGGGACGAGACCGACGGGGGCGCCCGCCTCGGTCAGCGCCTGCCACAGCTTCTCGGCGTCGGACGGGGCCACGAACAGTTCGAAGCCGTCCTCGCCGGTGTAGCCGGTGCGTGCGATGAGCGCCGGGACGCCCGCGACCGTGCCGGGCAGGCCCGCGTAGTACTTGAGGCCGTCCAGATCGGCGTCCGTGAGGGACTTCAGAATGCCGGGGGACTCGGGGCCCTGGACGGCGATCAGCGCGTAGTTGTCCCGGTCGTCGCGCACCTCGGCGTCGAAGCCGGCGGACCGCTCGGCAAGCGCGTCGAGCACCACCTGGGCGTTGGAGGCGTTGGCGACGACCAGGTACTCCTGCTCCCCGAGCCGGTACACGATCAGGTCGTCGAGGATGCCGCCGTCCGCCCGGCAGATCATGGTGTAGCGGGCGCGGCCGACGTCGACGGAGGCGATGTTGCCGACCAGGGCGTGGTTCAGGAGCCGGTCGGCCTGGGGCCCGGTCACCGTGATCTCGCCCATGTGGGAGAGGTCGAAGAGTCCTGCCCGGGTACGGACGGCGACGTGCTCGTCCCGCTCGGAGCCGTACCGCAGGGGCATGTCCCAGCCGGCGAAGTCGGTCATTGTCGCGCCGAGCGAACGATGCAGGGCATCGAGCGCGGTATGACGCAGGGGGCTACTGCTCATCGGTTGTGCTCCCAGGACAGGACGGGCGAGGTCGTTCCTCCCCATCTGTCATCGGAACCTGAGAGGTTCGCCATGACTCCGCGCGGCGGATCATCACGGCTTGCACCTTGGGTGGAGCCACTGACCAGCGGCTCGCTTTTCAGATGTGCCTCGCCCGCGCGGTATCAGGGGCCTGAGAGATTCAAGGGAGGGACTTGCTCCTTCGGCGCCCGGGTACACGCGTACCCGGAACTCTCCCGCGCGGATTCAAGCGGCCGGTATGCAGTTGGCGCGCACATCATTGCACGCCTCGCCCGATCGTGGCAGGCCGCCTCTGTAACCGGGTTGTGGCGGTTCGAGTACGGAAACGAGAGACACCGCGCATTACCTTCTCTTTACACTCGACGGGGATGGGACTTCCTGACCCCAAGGGGAGGACGATCACGGTGAACAGGACCACGGTGTACGCCACGACCTCGGCCGTTGCGCTGCCCAAGCAGCCCACAGCCCCGGCCCGGCAGGCCTGCGGACCGCTGCGGGCGGGAGTGGTGCGTGATCTTCGCGACCGCGCGGGCCGCAGCCCGCACGGGCTCACCTTCGGCGCGAGCGACGTCGTCGTGGTGACCGGCCTGCCCGGCAGCGGCAAGTCCACGCTCATACGGCGCGCCGTGCGGGGCGTCCGCGTCGACTCCCAGGACACCCGCGACCGCTGGGACACCCGCCTGGCCCGCTTCCTGCCGTACGCGGTCTACCGCCCCCTTGTCCGCCTCGCGCACTACGCGGGCCTGCGCCGCGCGGTGCGCACCGGCACGGGAGTCGTCGTGCACGACTGCGGTACGCAGTCCTGGGTGCGCACCTGGCTGGCCCGTCAGGCCCGCCGCCGCGGCGGCACGCTCCATCTGCTCCTGCTCGACGTCACCCCGGACACGGCCCTGGCGGGCCAGCACGAGCGCGGCCGCGGCGTGTCGCGTTACGCGTTCCTCAGGCACCGCAGAGCCACCCGACACCTGCTGCGGTCCGTCGAGCGCGGCGATCTGCCGGAGGGCTGCGGCTCGGCGGTGCTGCTGGACCGGGACGCGGCGGACGTTCTGCGCCGGATCGACTTCGCATGCTGACCGCTCATGCCCGTACACCCATTAGCCTTTCAGCCACAGCAGTGGTTCTCAGCAGGCGGTAGGCAGATGGACTTCCCGGCGGACCTTCCCTTGGACTTCCCCGCACAGGCGCACCCCCATTCGCACGGCGGATGGCCGGGCAACGAGCTGGAGGAGGCGCTCTCAGCCTCCATCGGCATCCCCTCGGCCGGAGCCCGGATCGTCGAGGTCCTCGGCCGCAGCTTTCTCTGGGTGCCACTGCCCAACGGCGGCGGCCCGCACAGCGGCCCCCTCGACCTGCCCACGCTGGAGATCGAGGGCCAGGCGTACGTCCCGGTCTTCAGCTCGGAGGAGCAGTTCCGCCAGGTCGTGGGGAACCACATGTCGTACACGATCGCGCCCGCCGTGGAGTTCGCCCGCGGGCTGCCCCCGCAGGTCGGTATCGCGGTCAACCCGGACGGCGTGGTCGGCGTGCCGCTGCCGCCGGACGCGGTGGCCGAGCTGTGCGTGGCCGGGCGCACCGCGCTCGACGGGCCCGCGAGCGGCGGCCGTGTCCGCCTGTTCGAACCCGACTGGCAGGACGACCCGGTGGACTTTCTCGCCGCCGCGTCCGCCGAGTTCGCGGCGACCGGAGTGGTGCTCACCGCGCGCCGCTGCCTGGCCGCGATCGAGACCGCGGACCCGGTGATGTTCGTCGGCGTGGAACTGTCCGAGTGGGAGGGTGACCTCCGTGCCCTCCCCATGGAGGCCCTGGGCCGGGCTCTGGGCAAGGTCGCGGTGGAGTGGCCGGTGAACCTGGTACTCCTGGACGTGGCCCAGGACCCGGTGGGGGACTGGATGAGGGAAAGGGTCCGGCCTTTCTATCAGTACGGTCACTGAAGCGAGCCCCTGAAGGGGCGCGGGAACTGCGCGACCAGCCACGATGCGCCGGCACCCGTCGGACGGCAGCGAGCCCCGAGCCCGTAGGCGCTTAAGCTGGTTTCATATGCGGGGCGAGTCTTCAGCGAAGGGGCGGTAAAGGGTGAGCGGGGCGAGCGCGAGCGGCACCGCGGCCGGGCAGGTCGAGCACATGCTGCGCCAGGTGACGCCCGGGCGTTACGACGCCTACGAGTCGCTCCTGCGCGCGCTCGCGACCCCCTCGTCCGGCCAGGTCTGGATGCTGCTGTGGCACGGCCAGGCCGGCTCGCCCGACGCCCAGTACGGAAACATGGAGGTGGACGGCTACGGCTACGCGCCCTGCGTCACCTCCGCCCAGGAACTCTCGGCCAGCGGCTGGAACCGTTCGTACGAGGTCGTCGACGGGCTCGACGTGGCCCGCACCCTCTACCCGGACCACTACGGCCTGTGGCTGAACCCGCACGCGCCGGGCGGCGGCGTCGGCATCCCCTGGCTGGATCTGCGGCGCATCGCCACCGGTCTGGAGCGCCAGCCCGCCGGACCGCTGCGGCTGTCCGAACCGGCCATCGAGGTCCCGCAGTTCTACGCCCTGCTCACGCAGAACGCGCATCGCACGCCCGCCGTGCGCTCGCTGCGCCGCGCCTGGGTGCAGCCCGCCCTCGGCGCCCCCTATCTGGCGATCGGCCTGGACGTGTACGACACGTCGCCGCCCGCCGTCGACTCGGTGCGCGCGATGATGCAGCAGTCCATCGCCGCCGTCCCCGAGGGGCTGCCGGTGTCGACCGTCGCGATGTCGGACGAGTACGACCCGGTCGCGATGTGGCTCCGCGCCGGCTCCCGTCCGTTCTACGACCGCGAGGCCCACGCCGCCCCGGCCCAGGCCCCCGCGGCGGGCGGTTACGGCTACCCACCGGCGCGCGGCACGTACTGACGCCGGACCCTGACCCCGGAATCCGACCCCGGACCGTGCCCACGGTCGGCGGTGTCCGGCAGTGAGAGCACTTCTCCGCGCGTAGATGAGGGGGGATTATCGCGCTCTGTCGTGATGTGTCCCGATTGACCCGCGTCCGACCCCCGTTACCCGCTGTTCGGATAACGGAACCCTCCAGCCCGCATCACGTTTATGCATCCATTCACCTCCAAGTCTGGCAACAGATCGCCAGAGCGTTGAAGACTCCGGCTTCAGGGGTTCGCCCCTGTGTACGACGGACTGAATCATGCCGCCACAGCGGCAAGCGCGGGCCGGTCACCACCGGTTGAGAGGGGTCCCTGCCAGATGACGGCACCATTGCACGAGCCGACCGCGGAAGCGGCCCCGAGTGCTGCTGAGGAAGCGGCTGTAGCCGGAGCCGACGCCAAGGCCGTACAGGGACGTTCCCTGGGCCGGATCGCCTGGGAGCGCCTCAAGCGCGACAAGCTCGCCCTGACGGGCGGCATCATCGTGCTCGTGCTGATCCTGATCGCGATCCTCGCGCCGGTGATCACGAACCTGGTCGGGCAGGACCCCGACGCGTACCACGAGAACTTGATCGACCCGCTGTTCGGAACGCCCAAGGGTTCCCTGGGTGGCATCAGCGGCGACCACCTCCTCGGCGTCGAACCGGTCAACGGCCGCGACATCTTCGCCCGTATCGTCTACGGCGCGCAGATCTCGCTCCTCGTGGGCTTCCTCTCCGCGCTGGTGGCGGTCGTCCTCGGCACCGTGCTGGGCATCCTCGCCGGCTTCTTCGGCGGCTGGGTGGACTCGGTCATCAGCCGGATCATGGACGGTCTGCTTGCCTTCCCGCAGCTGCTGTTCATCATCGCGCTGGTCTCGGTGATGCCGAACCAGATGCTGGGCCTGACCGGCACGGGCGTGCGCGTCTTCGTGATGATCCTGGTCATCGGCTTCTTCGGATGGCCCTACGTGGGACGCGTGGTGCGCGGTCAGACGCTCTCGATGCGCGAACGCGAGTACGTCGAGGCGGCCCGCTCTCTCGGCGCCGGGCGGTTCTACATCCTCTTCAAGGAGCTGCTGCCCAACCTCGTGGCGCCGATCATCGTGTACACGACGATGATGATCCCGACCAACATCCTCACCGAGGCCGCCCTGAGCTTCCTGGGTGTGGGCGTCAAGCCGCCCACGGCCTCCTGGGGCCAGATGCTCTCGAACGCGATCGACTACTACGACTCGGACCCCATGTACATGGTGGTCCCCGGCGTGGCGATCTTCATCACCGTGCTCGCCTTCAACCTCTTCGGTGACGGCGTGCGTGACGCGCTGGACCCCAAGGGCTCCCGCTGAACTGCCGTACCCCCAGCGACCCGTGGAACTGCACGGGGTCTCTCATCTATCCGGAGGATCCGAGATCGTGACTACCGAACGCACCTCAGGGCGGCGCAAGCAGGCTTTGGCCGCTGCCGCCGCGGTCGCCGCGCTGCTGACCACGGCGGCGTGCGGCGGAGGCGGCAACAGCGACGGCGGTTCGAAGAACGGCGCGGCCGGCTTCGACGCCGCCAACAACAAGGTCGCCCAGGCCTCGGCGGTGAAGAAGGGCGGCGAGCTGAAGTTCGCGGCCGCCCAGGACGCCGACTTCTGGGACACCACGCGCGGCTACTACGGCTTCGCATGGAACTTCATGCGCTACTACAGCCGTCAGCTGGTCAGCTTCAAGACCGAGCCCGGTGCCGCGGGTGCCCAGCTCACGCCGGACCTCGCCACCGACATGGGCAAGGTCTCCGACGACGGCAAGACCTACACCTTCACCCTGCGCGACGGGGCCACCTGGGAGGACGGCAAGCCGGTCACCTCCCAGGACATCAAGTACGGCATCGAGCGCGTCTGGGCGCAGGACGTTCTCTCCGGCGGTCCGGTCTACCTCCAGCAGGTGCTCGACCCCAAGAACACCTACAAGGGCCCGTACAAGGACACCTCCAAGGACCACCTGGGCCTGAAGGCGATCGACACGCCCGACGCCAAGACGATCGTCTTCCACCTGCCCGAGGCCAACTCGGACTTCCTGCAGATGCTCGCGCTGACCTCGGCGTCCCCGGTCCGCCAGGACATGGACACCAAGGCCAAGTACACGCTGCACCCCTTCTCCTCCGGCCCGTACAAGTTCCAGTCGTACGACCCGGGCAAGTCGCTGGTCCTGGTCCGCAACACCAACTGGAAGGCGTCCTCGGACCCGATCCGCAAGGCGTACCCGGACAAGATCAGCATCAAGTTCTTCACGAACGCCAACGACATGGACCAGCGCCTGATCGCTGGTGACTACGACCTGGACCTGGGCCAGACCGGCATGTCGCCGCAGGGCCGCACCATCGCCCTGAAGGAGCACAAGGGCAACCTGGACAACCCGGTCTCCGGCTACATCCGTTACGCGGTCTTCCCGCAGAGCGTGAAGCCGTTCGACAACATCCACTGCCGCAACGCGGTGATCTACGGGGCCGACCACGTCTCCCTGCAGACGGCGCGTGGTGGCCCGATCGCCGGTGGTGACATCGGCACCAACATGCTGCCGCCGTCCGTGCCGGGCTCCGAGGGCCAGAAGTACGACCCGTTCCAGATCGCCACCGCGAACAAGAACGGCAACGCAGACAAGGCCAAGGAAGAACTGAAGGCCTGCGGTCAGCCGAACGGCTTCAGCACCACCATCGCCGTCCGCAACAACAAGCCGGTCGAGGTGGCCACCGCCCAGTCGCTCCAGGCGTCGCTGAAGAAGGTCGGCATCAACGCCCAGATCGACCAGTACGACGGCTCGCAGACCACCGGCGTCATCGGTAGCCCCGACAACGTGAAGAAGAAGGGCTACGGCATCATCATCATGGGCTGGGGTCCGGACTTCCCGTCCGTCCAGGGCTTCGGTCTGCCGCTGTGGGACAGCAAGTACATCCTGCAGAGCGGTAACAACAACTACGCCCTGATCAAGGACAAGACCATCGACGGTCTGTTCGACCAGTACGTCAAGGCGCTGGACGACTCGAAGAAGACCGAGCTGTCCACCGAGATCAACCACAAGGTCATGGAGGGCGGCTACTACCTGCCCTTCGTCTTCGAGAAGTTCATCAACTGGCGCGGGAGCAACCTGGCGAACGTGTACACGACCAACGCGTACAGCGGTCAGTACGACTTCGTCAACCTGGGCCTGAAGTCCACGAAGTAAACCCGGCACACCCGCCGAACGGCACGAAAGGCAGGTGAAGGCCGGCGCGGCGTGACCGCGGGCCACCGGACAACCTCCGGTGGCCCGCGGTCCGCGGCGGGCCGTAAGCCGTGTTCACTTACCTCATCAGGCGGCTGATCGCCGCCGCAGTGATGCTCGTGGTCATCATCCTGGTGGTCTTCAGCATCTTCTTCCTTGTCCCGAAGTGGGCGGGCGTCGACATCGCCACGAGCTTCGTGGGCAAGCAGGCCGACCCTGCCGCCGTCGAGGCCGTGCGGGAGAAGCTGGGTCTGAGCCACCCGATCTACATCCAGGTCTGGGACTTCTTCAAGGGCATCTTCGTAGGCCGCACCTACTCGGGCGGCGGTGACGTCACCCACTGCGCCGCGCCGTGCTTCGGCTACTCCTTCCGCAGCGAACAGGCCGTCTGGCCGGTGCTCACCGACCGATTCCCGGTGACCCTGGGTCTCGCGCTCGGTGCCGCCGTGCTGTGGCTGGTCTTCGGTGTCGCGGCGGGTGTCCTGTCCGCGCTCAAGCGGGGCAGCCTGTGGGACCGCAGCGCGATGGTCGTCGCCCTCGCCGGTGTCTCGCTCCCCATCTACTTCACCGGTCTGCTCAGCCTTGCGATCTTCAGCTACGGACTGGGCTGGATCGACGCCCAGTACGTGCCCCTCTCGCAGAGCTTCACCGGCTGGCTGGGCGGCATGATCCTGCCGTGGATCACCCTCGCCTTCCTCTACGCGGCGATGTACGCACGCATCACCCGCGCCACCATGCTGGAGATCCTGGGTGAGGACTACATCCGCACGGCCCGAGCGAAGGGTCTCAAGGAGCCGGTCGTCATCGGCAAGCACGCCATGCGTTCGACCATGACGCCCATCCTCACCATGCTGGGCATGGACCTCGGCGCCCTCATCGGCGGCGCGGTCCTGACCGAGACCACGTTCAGCCTCCCCGGCCTCGGCCAGAAGGTGCTGGACGCGATCAAGAACCAGGACCTCCCCTTCATCCTGGGCGTCACCCTGATCACCTCGCTCGCGGTGATCGTCGCCAACCTCGTGGTGGACTTCCTGTACGCCGTGATCGACCCCCGAGTGAGGCTCGCATGACCGAACTCAGCAAGACCGGAGCCGTGGGCGAGCCCACGGACGCTTCGCCGGCCCCGTCCGCCTTCCTGGAAGTGCGCGACCTGAAGGTGCACTTCCCGACGGACGACGGCCTGGTCAAGTCCGTCGACGGGCTCAGCTTCCAGCTGGAGAAGGGCAAGACCCTCGGCATCGTGGGCGAGTCGGGTTCCGGCAAGTCGGTGACGTCGCTCGGCATCATGGGTCTGCACACCGCCGGCCAGTACGGCAAGCGCAAGGCGCAGATATCCGGTGAGATCTGGCTGAACGGCACCGAGCTGCTGTCGGCCGATCCCGACCATGTGCGCAAGTTGCGCGGCCGCGACATGGCGATGATCTTCCAGGACCCGCTGTCCGCGCTGCACCCGTACTACACGATCGGTCAGCAGATCGTGGAGGCGTACCGCATCCACCACGACGTCGACAAGAAGACCGCCCGCAAGCGGGCGATCGAGATGCTCGACCGGGTGGGCATCCCGCAGCCGGACAAGCGTGTGGACAACTACCCGCACGAGTTCTCCGGCGGTATGCGCCAGCGCGCGATGATCGCGATGTCGCTGGTGAACAACCCCGAACTGCTCATCGCGGACGAGCCGACCACCGCCCTCGACGTGACCGTCCAGGCGCAGATCCTCGACCTCATCCGTGATCTGCAGAAGGAGTTCGGCTCCGCGGTCATCATCATCACCCACGACCTGGGCGTCGTTGCCGAGCTGGCCGACGACATCCTGGTGATGTACGGCGGCCGCTGCGTGGAGCGCGGTCCGGCGGAGAAGGTGTTCTACGAGCCCCGGCACCCCTACACCTGGGGCCTGCTCGGCTCGATGCCGCGCCTGGACCGTGAGCAGCAGGAGCGACTCATCCCGGTCAAGGGCTCGCCGCCCTCCCTGATCAACGTCCCGTCCGGCTGCGCCTTCAACCCCCGCTGCCCGTACGCGGACATCCCCAAGGACGACGTCACCCGCACGGTCCGCCCCGAGCTGACCGAGGTCGGCAGCCGGCACTGGGCCGCCTGCCATATGAGCCAGGAGCAGCGGGAGCGTATCTGGACCGAAGAGATTGCGCCGAAGCTGTGAGCGAGAACCCCAAGGACGCAGCGGTGACCATCCCCGCGCAGAGCGGCGGTGCCACCCTCAACAAGGACGCCGCCCCCGGCGAGACCCTGCTGAAGGTGACCGGGCTCCAGAAGCACTTCCCGATCAAGAAGGGCCTGCTCCAGCGGCAGGTCGGTGCGGTGCGCGCGGTCGACGGCATCGACTTCGAGGTCAAGTCCGGTGAGACCTTGGGCGTCGTGGGCGAGTCGGGCTGCGGCAAGTCGACGATGGGCCGGCTGATCACCCGGCTGCTGGAGCCGACCGCCGGAACGATCGAGTTCGAGGGTAAGGACATCACGCACCTCGGGGTGAGCGGGATGCGCCCGCTGCGCCGCGATGTGCAGATGATCTTCCAGGACCCGTACTCGTCGCTCAACCCGCGCCACACCATCGGCACCATCGTCGGCGCTCCCTTCCGGCTCCAGGGCGTTACGTCCGAGGGCGGCATCAAGAAGGAAGTGCAGCGGCTGCTGTCGGTCGTGGGTCTCAACCCCGAGCACTACAACCGCTATCCGCACGAGTTCTCCGGCGGTCAGCGCCAGCGCATCGGCATCGCCCGCGCGCTCGCGCTCAACCCGAAGCTCGTCGTGGCGGACGAGCCGGTCTCCGCGCTCGACGTGTCGATCCAGGCGCAGGTCGTCAACCTGCTCGACGACCTCCAGCAGGAGCTGGGCCTGACGTACGTGATCATCGCGCACGACCTGTCGGTCGTCCGGCACGTCTCGGACCGGATCGCGGTGATGTACCTCGGCAAGATCGTGGAGCTGGCCGACCGCGAGTCGCTGTACAAGGCGCCGATGCACCCGTACACCAAGGCGCTGATGTCGGCGGTGCCGATCCCGGACCCGAAGCGCAAGTCGGCGAAGAGCGAGCGCATCCTGCTCAAGGGCGACGTGCCCTCGCCGATTTCGCCGCCGAGCGGCTGCCGCTTCCACACGCGGTGCTGGAAGGCGACGGAGATCTGCAAGACCACCGAGCCGCAGCTGCTGGAGCTGAAGCCGGGCCAGCGGGTGGCCTGCCACCACCCGGAGAACTTCGAGGACCAGGCCCCGCAGGACACGGTCCTGCTGAGCGTGGCCAAGGAGGCGGCCGAACTGGTCGCCGACGAGGTGCTGGCGGAGTCGGCGGAGACGTCGGCGGCGGTGGCCGCGGAGGTGCAGGCGGAGGCGGAGGCGGCCGAGGCCGCATCTGCGGAGACCACCGAGGCTGCCGAGGCTGCTTCCGAGGAGCCGGACGCGTCGGGGGAGTCGGAAACCGACGCTCAGAAGTAAAGAGAAGAACTCACCGCGGCGTTGCCCCGGTGACCGGATCTCCGGTCACCGGGGCAACGCAGTTGGTGCGTCCCTCGGACCGACGAACCGTCAGGAGTCAATCAGCCGGTAACACATGACAAGTTGGTAAAGTCATGTGCATGACTGAACGGGGGAGCGCAGAGTCGGGCGTGTCCGCTTGATCGGCAGCACGCTCGAAGGGACGACTCATGGCACTCTCCCGTTCGGCACGATTAGGGGTCCTCGTCACCGCGGCGGCCTCCTTCCTGGTCATCGCCGCCTCCTCCGCCCCGTCCCCAGGCGCCGACGGCATCGGCGACTCCTACTTCCCGCAACTGGGCAACGGCGGTTTCGACGCCCGCCACTACGCCCTGGACGTGGCGTACAACCCGGACACCGCCCGCCTCGACGGCCGTACGACGATCACGGCGCGGGCCACCCAGAGCCTCACCTCCTTCGACCTCGACCTGCAGAAGCTGGAGGTCACGAAGATCGAGGTGAACGGCAGACGCGCGGCCTTCACGCGCTCGGGCGACGAGATCCGTATCACCCCGCGCGGCATCCTCCCCAAGGGCAGGGACTTCACGGTCACGGTCACCTACGGCGGCATACCCGAACCCCTCGGCGGGCCCATCGTCTTCGGCTCCAAATACGGGTGGATGAAGACATCCGACGGTGTCTTCGTCGCCTGTGAGCCCAACGCCGCCTCCACCTGGTTCCCGTCCAGCGACCACCCCTCCGACAAGGCCACCTACGACATCCGCATCAAGGCCCCCAAGGGCCTGACCGCCGTCTCCAACGGCCGCCTGATATCGACGTACGACAAGGGCGACCAGACCGTGACCCACTGGCGGGAGTCAAAGCCGATGGCGACGTACCTGGCGACGGCGACCATCGGCAAGTTCGACGTGCGGACCGGGAAGACCCCGTCGGGGATCCCGATCTACGTCGCCATCGACCCGGTGCTCGCGAACAGCAACAGCGTCGACGTGTACGCCGTCACCGCCGAGGCCACCGACTACTGGTCGCAGGTCTTCGGCCCGTATCCCTTCGAGGAGACCGGCGCCATCGTGGACGACATGCCCGAGGCCGGCTTCTCGCTGGAGGTCCAGTCGAAGCCCGCGTACTCGGCCGTCCGCTCCGAGACGACCATCGTGCACGAACTGGCCCACCAGTGGTTCGGCGACTCGGTCTCGGTGGAGCGCTGGAAGGACATCTGGCTCAACGAGGGCTTCGCGTCCTACGCCCAGTGGCTGTGGGCCGAGCACAAGGGCACCCGCTCGGCGCACGACTCCTTCCTCGCGGCGTACAACGCCCGCCCCGCCGACAACGCCTTCTGGCAGATCGAGGTGGCCGACCCGCAGCGCGACACCATGTTCGCCTCCGCGGTCTATCAGCGCGGTGCGATGACGCTCCAGGCGCTGCGCGAGCGCATCGGCGACACCGCGTTCTTCAAGCTCCTGCCCGCCTGGACGAAGCTCCACAGGTACGGGAACGCCAACACCGAGGACTTCATCCGGCTCGCGGAGAAGGTCTCGGGGCAGAAGCTGGACGACCTCTTCCAGAAATGGATCTTCACCACCGGGAAGCCCGCACTGTAACCTCGGCGTTTCAAGGCCGATGCCTTGCTTTGTAAGGTGCACACCCTTCAATGGGTGAGAATGTAAGGGTGCTCCAGCAACTGTTCAGCCCCTCCGTCCAGCACACGCTCGATCTCGTGGGCATCTTCGTCTTCGCGATCTCCGGCGCTCTGCTGGCCGTCCGCAAGAACTTCGACGTCTTCGGCATCGCCGTGCTCGCCGAGGTCACCGCGCTGGGCGGAGGGGTGTTCCGCGATCTGGTCATCGGTGCTGTGCCGCCTGCCGCGTTCACCGACCTGGGGTACTTCCTGACCCCGCTGCTCGCCGCCCTCCTGGTCTTCTTCCTCCACCCGCAGGTGGAGCGCATCCAGGTCGCCGTCAACGTCTTCGATGCGGCCGGCCTCGGCCTGTTCTGCGTCGCCGGGACGACGAAGGCGTACGACTACGGGCTGGGCCTGACGGCGTCCGCCGCCCTCGGCCTCGGTACGGCCGTGGGCGGCGGTGTCCTGCGTGACATCCTCGCCAACGAGGTGCCCTCGCTGCTGCGCTGGGACCGCGACCTGTACGCGGTACCGGCGATCGTCGGCGCCACGATGGTGGTTCTCTGCATCCGCTACGACGCGCTGACCCCGCTCACCTCGGGGCTCGCGGTCGTCACCGCTTTCGTACTACGCCTGATGGCGATGAGGTTCCACTGGCGAGCTCCGCGCGCTTGGAACCGGCGGTCCAATGTGGCTGAGGAAGACTCCCCGTCGACTGGCCGGTCATCTGCTGGGTCAGCCAGGTGAACACCGTGGGGATCTGCGGCCGCCACAGGGCCATGCTGTGGCCGCCGGCGCTGCGCGGGATCAGCACCGCGCGCACGACCGTCGGCGGCTTGGCGATCGACTCCAGCGCCTCGGCCGCCTGGTAGCCGTCGCCGTTCTCGCCGGACAGGTAGAGCGAGATACGGGGCGGGGTGTGGTAGCCCCTCAGCAGGAAGTAGGGGTTGTTGGCCCGACGCATCGCGACGCTCTTCGCCGCGAGCGAGTTGCGCTCGCCGATCGGGTCGTTGTAGCCGGACAGGCTGATCGCGGCCCGGTAGCGGTCGGGGTGCGCGGTCACGAGCTTCGCCGCGCAGTGCGCTCCCGCGGAGTAACCGGCGGCCGCCCAGCCGTTCGGAGCGGACTCGGCGCGGAAGTTGTCCGTCACCATCTTGGGTACGTCGATGCTGAGCCAGGTGTCGGCGTTCACGGCGCCCGGGACGTTCGCGCAGCCCGTGTCGACCTTGGCGATCAGGTTGGTGCGCGGGGACACCAGGATGAACGGCGCCACCTGCCCGCTCTTCATCAGCGGCAGCAGCTGCTCGTGCACCTTCAGTGACCCGAACCACGCCTTCGCCGAGCCCGGGTAGCCCGACAGCAGCTCCACCACCGGGAACTTCTTGTCCTTGTAGGCGGGGTCGTTGTACTGCGGCGGCAGCCAGACATAGACCTCGGCCTCGACGCCCGACACCCGCCCCTTGAGCTGGGTGACCTGCACCCCGCCCGCCGCGTGCATCCCCGGCCCGTCAGCCGGGGTGAAGTTCTGGTGGACCTTCGGCAGGGCCTTGACCTGGATGCCGCCGGTACCGTCCTTGCCGAGGTCGGCGGCCTGCTCCACATGGTTGCCCGTGCCGAGCAGATCGGACCAGTTGTCGTAGAGGCTGTTGGCGTTGTTCACCAGGACGAAGACCAGGGTGACCGCCGTGACCTGTGCGAACAGCAGCATGGCGACCCGGACGGCGTTGCGCAGGATCAGCGGGCCGCGGACCCGGGACCACAGGAACAGCGGCAGGATGAGGGCGATCACCAAGAGGACGATCGACGTGATGAGGAACGGCGTCCCAGTCAGGCTCATCGGCGTATCCGGCTCTTCCTGTGAACGGAGGAAACAAGCTGTACGTCTTCTGAGAGGGGACAGGGGGGCTCTCGGTCACGGACGAGTGCGGACACTTACCGAGAAATTGCCAAAACCTCACCTATGGATGGCTGGATTCCTGCAGGTGTTCGCAGGTCTGTGCCGAGGTCCGCGCAAGCGTTCAGGGGAACGTCATACAGCGGAAACACCCAAAGCTACTGCTTAGTAATTTCTTGTTGTACCGTTCAGCCATGCCAGAAGCAGCTACCGCACAGGCCACGCGGGCCACGATCGGCGACAGCGAGTTCGACCGCGACACCGCGGTCACCCTCCGGGAACCCGGCGTCTACGACATCGACCTCTCCGCCGGCTGGACGATCATCAGTGCCGTCAACGGCGGCTATCTGCTGGCCGTGCTGGGCCGCGCCCTCGCGGACGCCCTGCCGCACCGCGACCCGTTCACGATCTCCGCGCACTACCTCACGGCGTCCCAGCCGGGTCCCGCGGTGATCCGCGCGGACGTCGTCCGCACCGGCCGTACTCTCTCCACGGGCCAGGCCTCTCTCTTCCAGTATGACGACGAGGGCAACGAGGTCGAACGGATTCGCGTCCTCGCCTCTTACGGTGACCTGGACTCCCTGCCCGACGACGTCCGTACGAGCGCGCAGCCGCCCGTCCTCCCGCCGATGGACCAGTGCTTCGGGCCCGAAGACGGCCCCACACCGGTCGACGGCAGCTCGGCCATCACCGAGCGGCTGATGCTCAAGCTCGACCCCGCCACGCTGGGCTGGGCGCTCGGGGCGCCGTCCGGGAAGGGCGAGATGCGGGCCTGGTTCGGGCTCGCCGACGGCCGCGACGCGGACCCGCTCTCGCTGCTCCTCGCGGTGGACGCGCTGCCGCCCACCGCCTTCGAACTCGGTATCTCCGGCTGGGTGCCGACCGTCGAGCTGACCGTGCACGTACGGTCCCGTCCGGCGCCGGGACCGCTGCGGGTGTCGATCACCACACGCAACCTCGCAGGCGGCTTCCTGGAGGAGGACGCGGAGGTCTGGGACAGCGCGAACCGCCTGGTCGCCCAGTCCCGGCAGCTGGCGCGGGTCAGGCTGCGCTGAGCGCCGTCCGGCCCAGCCAGGCCGCCAGACGGCCGTAGGCGTCGGCCTCTTCGGGGGCCGGACGGACCGGACCGAAGGGCGTCTGGTCGTCGCGCCCCTCGGCGGGCAGTACGCGCCGGGCCACGGCGAACGCGAACTCGGCCAGTTCCGTGTCGAGTCCGTGCGGATGGCCCAGGGCCTCGGAGAGGTCCCAGGTGTGCGTGACGAGCTCCATCACATAACCGGAGAGCGCAGCGTGCCCCGGGACCTCCCCCCACGGCACGCGTACCGCCGCCGTCATCCGGTCGTCGCCCTCCCAGGCCCCGAGGACCCGCGCCCGCACCTCGTCGTAGGCGCCGGCCCAGCCGTCGTCCTCGACCCCGTCGGCGAACGGGTGTACGGCCATCCCGTCGCCGCCCTCGCCGACGACCGCGATACGGCGGGTGCCGCCCACGATGTGGCTCAGCAGCGCACGGACGTCGAACTCGGTACAGGGCGTGGGATCGGTCAGCTGCTCCGGCCGTACTGTCTTGATCAGCGCGGCCGCCTGCTCGGTGGCGCGGGCGTACACGGGGCGGGGATCGATGTTCATGGCGGTCCTCTCGGTGAGTGGGTGCCATGAGAGTCCCCTCATAACCTGACAGTTTCCGTCAACATTTGCGCGGTCCCTCGCGGCACCGCGATTCTGGGCCGGTGAAGTCCGACCGCCTGCTCTCGATCCTCCTGCTGCTCCAGACCCGGGGCCGCGTCCCCGCCCATGAACTCGCCGAGCGGCTGGAGGTGTCGGTGCGCACCATCTACCGCGACATCGAGGCCCTGTCGGCCTCCGGCGTCCCGGTGTACGCGGAGCGCGGACGGCACGGCGGCATCGAACTGCTCGCCGGTTTCCGTACGGACGTCACGGGACTGACCGCCGACGAGTCCCGCGCCCTGTTCATCCTGGCCGCGCAAGGCGCGCACGCGGCCCTGGGCCTGGATGCGGCCCTCGGCTCCGCGCTGCGCAAGGTGATGGCTGCGATGCCCGCCCCGCACCGGCCCGCCGCCGAGGCCACCAGCCGCCGCATCCTGGTCGACGCCACGCGATGGAAGGGCGGACCGCAGCGCGCCGTCGACCTGGACACCCTCCAGGACGCGGTCTTCGCCGACCGCCGGCTGCGGCTGCGCTACCGGCACAGCGGCGAGCGCGAGGCGCGGACGTACACCGTCGACCCGTACGGGCTCGTCTCGAAGGCCGGGGTCTGGTACCTGGTCGCCGACCGGCGTGCGAAACCCCAGCTCTTCCGCGCCGACCGGGTGCAGTCCGCCACGCTCCTGGACGATCCCGTGAAGCGGCGGCCGGGCGTAGAGCTCGCCGACGCCTGGGAGGTGGTGCGCCGCCAGGTGGAGGAGCGCCCCGGCGGACTCGACGTCACCGTACGGGTCCGGCGGGACCGCCTCGACATGTTCCTGCGCATCATGGCCTCGGCGCTGGTCGGACTTCCTGATGACGACGGCGAGAGCGAGTGGGTGACCGCGCGGCTGTCGTACGGCTTTGTCCGCGAGGTCCGTCAACTGCTCGCGTTCTCCGACCGGGTGGAGGTGCTCTCCCCGCCGGAAGCGCGCGAGGAACTGGCGGCCGCCGCCGCTTCTGTCACGAGGCTGTACCAGCCAGTCGCCGAGGGGCGTTCCTGAAGTCCCCGGTCAGTGCGGTCTCTTGGGGTGCGCTTTACCCGACGCACAGGCCGGGGACAGAAGGGTCCCAAGGAAGCCCCAGGCGCCGTTGATTGAGTGCCCGCCTCAGGAATCCTCATCTTCCTTGGAGTTGTTTCTCATGAAGCGTGTGCGTCTCGTCCCCGCGGTGGCCCTGCTGGCGCTCTCGCCCCTCGTCCTGACGGCGTGCGGCTCCGGCGGCTCGTCGTCCTCGAACGGCGGCAACTCCGGGCAGCAGCAGGCCTGTCAGGCCCCGTCCGGTATGCCGACCGGCGGCGCCTCCGGCCGGCCGAGCGGCGCCCCGTCGGGTGCCCCCTCGGGCGCGCCCACGGGTGCGGCGGCGTCGGGCAGGCCCACCGGCAAGCCGACGTGCACCCCTTCGGGCATGCCGTCCGGCGCGCCCGGCGGCGGCCAGGGCGGCGGCCAGGGCGGTCCCGGCGGCGGGCAGGGCGGCGGCTGCGGCGGACCGGGCGGCGGGCAGCCGGGCGGTCAGGGGCAGCAGCAGGCGCAGCAGGGCTGACCCCGGACTGCGTACGAACGAACTGCTTACGACAGGGGCGGCGCGCTCGGTGGACGGGCGCGCCGCCCCTGTGCGTTTCCCGGTCAGTCCATCCAGTGGTGGCGGCCGATGCTGATCAGCCGCATCCGCTGGACCGCCATCCGGGTCACCCGGTCCCGCTCCTCGGCGGAACCCTCCAGCGCCTCCAGGAACTGGGAGGCCGTCATCAGCATCTGGTCGACGTAGAGGCCGGCCAGCATCAGCAGGTCCTCGTCGCTCCACTCCTCGGCCTCGGGGTGCTCGGCCAGTGCGACGCTCACCTCCTCGGCGAACCGGGCCAGTTGCCGCCGGATCGCCTCCCGCACGGGCTGGACGCCGCCGTGCCGCTCGCGCGCGATGAACCGTACGTGTGCAGGGTGCGCGTCCACATGACGTGCGATCAGGTCGACGGCGCGCGCGATGCGTTCGTCGCTGTCCCCGGCCGCGGAGACGGTGGACTCGATCATCGGGTGCAGGCTGCCGAGGGCCTCCTCGACCAGTTCCACGCCGAGGTCCGCGGTCGAGCGGAAGTGCCGGTAAAAGGCGGTCGGGGCGACGCCGACCGCGCGGGTGACCTCGCGCAGGCCCAGGCTGCTCAGGCTCTGCTCCTCCAACAGTCCGAGTGCCGCGTCCAGGAGCGCCTGCCGGGTCTTCTGCTTCTGGGCCTGTCGGATGCCGAGGGTGTGACTCATGCCATGCAGTTAACAACTGTTCTCTGGAATTTAAAAGCCGTCGGACGCGCTAGACTCAGAAGTCAGTGAACAAGTGTAACCACAACCGTTCACCGAAACCTCACCAGAGGTATCTCGGAGGGGGACCTCATCCCATGTTGTTCTTCGTTGCCGCACTTCTGCTGCTGGGCGCCGTCCTGGGCACCGTGGCCCATGCGCCGCTCTCCTTCACCCTCGTCGCCGCGGCCGTCATCGGCGCCTGGCTCGTGGTCTTCGCGGTCCGCGAGCGGCACGGGCGCCGGCGCCACCCGTCGGCGCACTGATCCGCCGTACCCCAACCGACCTGTCGGGAGCTGACCGTCATGCAACTCACCGCCGCACGAACCGAGGACACCGCCGCACCGGCCCGCCGCACCGGAGAGCGCGACGCGGACGGCATGGCCGTCGCGTCCTTCATCCTGGGCCTGCTCGGCCTTCTCGTGCTGAACATCTTCCTGGGCCCGATCGCCATCGCCCTGGCGGCAGTGGCCCTGTGGCGCGGCACGAACCGCCGGGGCCGCGCCTTCCTGGGCATGGGTCTGGGCATCGCGGACCTGGTCGTCCTGGTGACCTTCATACAGCTGGACAACACGGTGTCCTGGAGCTTCTAGGGGGCATCGCCGCGGGCGCGGTTGCCCCTGGGTCCGGCTGCACGCAGGGCGAGAGGAGGTCGGCCCTAGAATTGGGCCCACCATGGCTTACCTCGACCACGCCGCGACCACCCCGATGCTCCCCGAGGCTGCAGAGGCGCTCACCGCGCACCTCGGCATCACCGGCAACGCCTCCTCGCTGCACGCATCCGGCCGTCGGGCGAGGCGAACCGTGGAAGAGGCCCGCGAGACCCTTGCCGAAGCGCTGGGCGCCCGCCCCAGCGAGGTCGTCTTCACCTCCGGCGGCACGGAGGCCGACAATCTCGCCGTGAAGGGCCTGTACTGGTCCCGCCGCGACGCCGACCCGGCCCGCACCCGCGTTCTTGCGAGCCCCGTCGAACACCACGCGGTCCTCGACGCCGTCGACTGGCTCGGCGAACACGAGGGCGCCACGGTCGAGTACCTGCCCGTCGACTCCTACGGCCGCGTCCACCCGGAGGCCCTGCGCGAGGCGATCGCCCGCAACCCCGAGGACGTGGCCCTGGCCACCGTGATGTGGGCGAACAACGAGATCGGCACGGTCATGCCGGTCCGCGAACTGGCCGATGTGGCAGGGGAGTTCGGCGTACCGCTGCACTCCGACGCGGTCCAGGCCTTCGGCCAGGTCCCGGTCGACTTCGAGGCCTCGGGCCTCGCCGCCATGACCGTCTCCGGCCACAAGATCGGCGGCCCGTACGGCATCGGCGCGCTGCTCCTCGGCCGCGAGTACAGCCCCGTACCGGTGCTGCACGGCGGCGGCCAGGAACGTCATGTGCGCTCCGGCACCCTCGATGTGCCGGCCGTCGCCTCCTTCGCGGTCGCCGGACGGCTCGCCGCCGAGCAGCGCGAGTGGTTCGCCCGTGAGATCGGCGCCCTGCGCGACGACCTCATCACCGCGGTCCGTGCGGCCGTCCCGGACGCGATCCTCGGCGGAGACCCGGTGGACCGGCTCCCGGCCAACGCCCACTTCACGTTCCCGGGCTGCGAGGGCGACTCCCTGCTCCTGCTGCTGGACGCGCAGGGCATCGAGTGCTCCACGGGCTCCGCCTGCACGGCCGGAGTCGCCCAGCCGAGCCATGTCCTTCTCGCCACCGGCACCGATCCGGACCTCGCCCGCGGCACCCTGCGCTTCTCCTTCGGCCACACGTCCACGGAGGCCGACGTCGAGGCGGTCGCCAAGGCGATCGGCCCCGCGGTGGAGCGGGCCCGCACGGCCGGCCTGACCTAGGAGTACCAGGCCCGGTCGTCGAACTCGATACGACCTGGCGGCGCTCGCGCCGGCGCGCGGTTCTGCGCGCGCCCTGCCGGGCCCCAGGCCGCGGCGGACACTCCGGACCGTGAACGTCGTCACTCAGGTCTTCGCTGCGATCGCGGCCCTGACGCATATCGCCGTGGGCACGCTGGAGCGCTTCTTCTACGACCGGCCGGCCGTCCGCGTCTTCCTCACGACCTCCACCGCCGACGCACCCGAAGTCACCCTGTGGCGCTCCGGGGTGGCCGTCTACAACGTCCTGCTCTGCCTGGGCCTTGTCGCCGGGGTCGTCGCGCTGCACACCGGCGCCCCGGCGGCCGGCCGCACCCTGATCCTCTACGTCTGCGCGTTCCTGATCGCGTCCGCGCTCGCCTTCGTCGCCACCTTCCCGCGTCTGTGGCGCGGTGCCCTGGGCCAGGGAGGGGCTGCCGCCGGCGGTCGCCCTGCCGGCGGCAGCCCTGTACTGACCGGGGCCGGTGCGTGCTAGCTCTCCGTCACCATGAGGGAGGCCATCATGCCCTCGTCCTCGTGCTGAAGGAGATGACAGTGCAGCATGTACATGTACGTGTCATCGGAGAAGTCGGTGAACTCCATGGCGATCTCGATGGATCCGCCGCCGACCACCTCGTACGTGTCGTACCAGCCGAGCTCGACGCCGGTGGGATCCTCGCCGTTGATGGAGATCAGCTGATACGGCACGTCATGCAGATGGAACGAGTGTTCCAGCTGGGTGTTGTTCTTGATCGTCCAGATCTCCTTGGAACCCAGCGTGGTGCTGATCATGGCCATGGAACTCATGCTGGTGCCGGCCGAACCGTTGATCAGCATGGTCGTGCCGCTCTGGCCGAGCGTGATCGTCCGGGCCGTGAAGTCGCTGGTGTCGTACCGGTCGATGGTGTTCAGGGTGCTGGGCAGGCTGTCCGGGGTGTCGGAGCCGCTCGCGGTCACGGTCAGGAAGTCGTACGTGCCGCTGCCGCCCCGGACCCATCCGGTGGTGACGACCGCCTGGAGGGTGACGTCGGCACTGAGGTCCATGACCATCTCGGCGCGGGCACCGGCCACCAGGCGGATGCTGGTCACTTCGGCCGCCTCGGCGAGATAACCCTGATCGGTGGCGATCTGGGTCATCGGGCCGCCGTCGCTGCGCTGCACCGTGATGATGTCGGACGGCGAGGCGTTGAGGAGCCGGAACCGGGTGCGGGTCTTTGTCGCGGTGAACGAGAGCGTGGTGTCGTCGACGTTCGTGCCGTTGCACAGCACCGGGTAGCTCAGCCCGCTGCTGAGGTAGCCGGTCAGGTTGTACTTGATGTCCCCGGAGCTGTCGGCCGCCAGGCACTGCAGGATGATCGGGATGTCGTCCACGCCGTAGTCGCTGGGCAGCGCGGCGGACGTGGTCGAGTCGTCCTCCACGATGATCATGCCCGCCAGGCCGTGCACGGCCTGCTCGGCCGTGGTGCCGAGGGCGTGCGGGTGGTACCAGAGCGTCTTGGCGTCGTCCTTGACCGTGAAGGTCGGGGACCAGGTCTTCCCGTCGGCGAACGCGACCTGGGGACCGCCGTCCATCTTGGCGGGGACGTGGGCGCCGTGGAAGTGGACCGTGGTGTCCGCCCCCAGGCTGTTGGTGATGTTGAGCAGGACGGTGTCGCCCCTGGTCCACTTCATGGTGGGGCCGAGGAACGACTGGTTGTAGCCCATGGTGCTGCTGGTGACGCCGGAGATCACCTCGGCGGTGCCGGTCCTGGCCTCCAGCGTGAACGTGGTCGTACCGTCCGAGGTCGTGCCCTCCAGGAGGTCGGGGATGGTGAGCGTGGTGGTGGCCGCGCCGGCCTTCTGCTTGCCCGCGTCGGTCAGGAACGCGATCGCCGTGCCGCCCGCCGCCGTTGCCGCCAGGCCTGCTCCGAGCATGCCGCCGAGGAACTTGCGCCGGTGCAGGCCTTTGCCCCTGCCCGCTCTGGGTGCGGGCTCTGTGGTGTGAGTCATGGCCGGGGATGCTGGCCATAAGGGCTGTGCAAAGGCTGGGGCCAACTTAGGGGGACGTCGTGGACGCTGTGCGGCCGCAGTGAGTGTGTCGGGCACTCAACTTGCTTGAAAAAAAGCCAAGTTGAAGCGTCCCCGATCGGGTGAAGGGTGTGGAACGGATCGGACACATGCTTCTCGAAGGCCGCTCACAATGTCACTGGCGAGTGATCTGAGTCACATTCGACTGTGACTGTGTCCGCGCTCCGTAAGCGCTCTCCACGCGCTGTGCCCCTGCTGTCCGAGCCCTGCGGACAAGCCCCATGTACCGGTCCCAGTCCCAGTGCGGCCCCGGATCCGTGTGGTCCGTCCCCGGCACCTCCACATGTCCGATGATGTGCCCCCGGTCGACCGGTATGCCGTACCGCCCGCATATCCCGGCCGTCAGCCGCGCCGACGCCTCGTACATCGCGTCCGTGAAGGAGGAAGCGCGCTCCACGAAGCCCTCGTGCTCGATGCCGACGCTCCGTTCGTTGTACTCCCGGTTGCCCGCGTGGAACGCCACGTCCAGCTCCCGGATCATCTGTGTGATCCGGCCGTCCCTGCGCACGATGTAGTGCGCCGCCGCGCCGTGCGCCGGGTCCTGGAACGCCTTCACCGCGCTGCGGTAGCCGCCCTGGGTGACATGGATGATCACGCGGTCTATGCCGTAGTCGTCGGGCCGGTCCGCGCGCCGCAGGTTGGCCGGTGACGCGGCCACCCACTGCGCGCCCCGGAAGTCGACCGCGCCCTCCACACGCGGCTTCTCCACGCCGGGCAGCCGCCACCACAGATGCGCCAGCTCCCTGCGCGCCAGCGCGGCCGTGCCCACCGCGGCCGCCGTGCCGCCGACGATCAGCGCCCGCCGCCCGAGCCGCCCGTCGCCGTCCCTCACCGCTTTCCGATCCCCCATGTGATCGTCAACGGATACTCACGGGCCGCGGTTCCCTTCGGCCCCGTACTCTTGAAGGGCTATGACTGACACCCCGCAGCGCCCTCTCCGTGTCCTCGCCGCCATGTCCGGTGGGGTCGACTCCGCCGTCGCCGCCGCCCGCGCCGCCGAAGTGGGCCATGACGTGACCGGCGTCCACCTCGCGCTGTCCGCGAACCCGCAGTCGTTCCGCACGGGCGCACGCGGCTGTTGCACCATCGAGGACTCGCGCGACGCCCGTCGCGCCGCGGATGTCATCGGCATCCCGTTCTATGTCTGGGATCTCGCGGAACGGTTCCGTGAGGACGTGGTCGAGGACTTCATCGCCGAGTACGAGGCCGGGCGCACCCCCAACCCCTGCCTGCGCTGCAACGAGAAGATCAAATTCGCCGCGCTGCTGGACAAGGCGCTCGCTCTCGGCTTCGACGCGGTCTGCACAGGCCACTACGCCAAGATCGTCACCCTCGACGACGGCACGCGCGAGCTGCACCGCGCCTCCGACATGGCCAAGGACCAGTCGTACGTCCTCGGTGTCCTCGACGAGAAGCAGCTGGCGCACGCACTGTTCCCCCTCGGCGACACGGTCACCACGAAGGACGAGATCCGCGCGGAGGCCGAGCGCCGGGGCCTCGCGGTAGCCAAGAAGCCCGACTCGCACGACATCTGCTTCATCGCCGACGGCGACACCCAGGGCTTCCTGGCCTCCCGTTTGGGCAAGACGGAGGGCGACATCGTCGACGAGTCCGGCGCGAAGCTGGGCACGCACGAGGGCGCGTACGGCTACACGATCGGCCAGCGCAAGGGCCTGCGGATCGGCACCCCGGCCCCCGACGGCAAGCCGCGCTACGTGCTGGACATCTCCCCGGTGAACAACACCGTGACGGTCGGACCCGCCGCCGCCCTGGACGTCACCGCCCTGACCGCCATCAAGCCCCGCTGGTGCGGCACGGCCCCGGCCGGCCCCGGCACATACACGGCCCAGCTCCGCGCCCACGGCGGCGAGACGGAGGTGACGGCGGAACTCGTCGACGGCGAACTGCGGGTGCGCTTCACCGAGCCGGTCCGCGGAGTGGCCCCAGGCCAGGCGATCGTCCTCTACGACGGCACGCGCGTCGTGGGCTCGGCGACGATCGCGTCGACCACGCGCGCGACGACCGCAGTGGTGTGACGGCCCGGGCCCCGCTAACCCGCGAAGAACTCCGCGAGGACCGGCGCGAGCACCTCGGGATCCACCATGTGGGTCTGGCCCTCCAGAGCGCGGTACGTGCCCTGGGGGGCCGCCTCCGCGACCGCCCTGGTCGCCCTGCGCAGCCACTCGGGGCTCGCACCGCCCGCGACGGCCAGGACCGGGACGGTGATCGAGGCTAGCCGCTCCCGGGGCACCAGGCCGTCGCCCATCGCGGCGTCGTCGTAGGCGAGAGTCGGTGCGATCGCCTCCATGGCGGCCCACATGGGGGACTGGCGGGCGTTCGCGATCATCTGCGGCGCCATACCGGTGAGCCTGAGGAACAGCTCGACCGCGTCCCCGCGCCTGCCCTGCGCGAGCGCCTCGGTGAGATTCCGGGTGTACTCCGCGCGCTCCTGCACCCCGCCCCCGTAGTCCGCGAACGGTGTCTCGTAGACGGCGACCTCACGGACCGGCAGTCCGCTCGCCGCCGCCCGAAGCGCCAGCGCGCCGCCCGACGAGATGCCGTACAGCGCCGCCTCGCCGCCCGCCGCCTCGATGAGCTCCGCGAGGTCCTCGACCTCGCGGGCCACCGTGTACGGCGCCGTGTCACCGCTCCCGCCACGGCCCCGGCGGTCGTACACGACGACGCTGAAGCGGTCCGAGAGGCGCGCGGCCAGGGGCGCCACCGTGGCGCCCGTGGACATCGCGCCGCTCACGAGGACGACGGCCGGGCCCTGTCCGGTGCGTTGGTACGCGATGGGCGTGCCGTCGCGCGAGATGGTCTGCTGGTCCATGTCTGTGAAGACTGCCGCAGACCGTGGCATTAATCGGTCACGACACTTCTGCTTCGTAGAAGCAGAAGTGGTCCTTGATGGGGGCGACGTCCGGCTTGGGGTCCGGATACGCCCATACGAGGTCCGCCGCGTCCGGCAGGGACCAGTAGGAGGCGGTGCCCTTGAAGGGGCAGACGGTGTGGGTGTCCGACGGGGTCAGCAGGTCGAGGCGTACGTCCTCGGCGGGGATGTAGTACCGCGGGGGACAGCCGGTCTCGCGCAGGACGAGGGGGCGGTCGCTCTCCGCCAGGACCTGTCCTCCGTGCACCACGCGCACGTGCTGGTCGCCTTGCTCGATGGTGATGGTGTGTCCTTCGGTCATACCGGAAAAGCGCTCGCGGGGCCCCGGTTGTTCCCGCGTACGGTTGCGGCATGAAAATCTGCGTCTTCCTCTCCGCCGCCGACCTCGCCGACCACTACACACGACCCGCCCGGGAATTCGCGGCACTGCTGGGCAAGGGCGGGCACACGCTTGTATGGGGCGGCTCAGACGTCGGCCTCATGAAGGTCGTGGCCGACGGGGTGCAGGAGGCGGGCGGAAGGCTGCTGGGCGTCTCCGTGGAGTTCCTGGCCGCCAAGGCCCGGGCGGGAGCCGACGAGATGGTGATCGCGAAGGACCTCGCCGAGCGCAAGAGGCTGCTGCTGGAGAACGCCGACGCTGTCGTCATCATGGTCGGCGGGACCGGGACGCTCGACGAGGCGACGGAGATCCTGGAGCTGAAGAAGCACGGGCACACCGACAAGCCGGTGGTGCTCCTGAACACGGCGGGCTTCTACGACGGACTCAAGGAGCAGTTCCGGCGCATGGAGGACGAGGGCTTCCTGCCGCGGCCGCTCGCGGACCTGGTGTTCTTCGCCCAGGAGCCGGTGGGGGCGCTGGCGTATCTGGAGGAGTCGCTCGGGATCCGCTAGGGCGGTGATGCGAGCATGGCCGACATGGCTACTCATGTGATCACCGGGGCGGGTTCCGGTATCGGCGCGGCCGTGGCCCGCCGCCTGCACGCGCGCGGGGACGACCTCGTGCTGCACGCGCGCGACGCGGGGCGGGCCAAGGAGCTGGCGGCAGAGTTCCCCGGGGCGAAGACCCTGGTGGGCGACCTCGCCGACCCCGACAGGCTGTCCTGGGCGTTCTCGCACCAGAGCCTGCCGGACCGGGTGGACTCCCTTCTGCACATCGCGGGCGTGGTCGACCTGGGCCCGGTGGGCGAGCTGACCCCGAAGGCCTGGCGCCACCAGCTCAACGTCAACCTGATCGCGCCCGCCGAGCTGACCCGCCACTTCCTGCCCCAACTGCGCACCGCACGCGGTCACGTGGTGTTCGTGAACTCGGGGGCGGGCCTGAACGCGCACGCGGACTGGTCGGCGTACGCGGCCTCCAAGCACGGCCTGAAGGCGCTCGCGGACTCCCTGCGCCACGAGGAGCACGCCAACGGCGTCCGGGTCACCTCGGTCTACCCCGGCCGCACGGCGAGCCCGATGCAGGCCAAGGTCCACCAGCAGGAGGGCAAGCAGTACGACCCCTCCCTGTGGATCGACCCCGAGTCGGTGGCGACGGCGATCCTGATGTGCCTGGACCTGCCGAGGGACGCGGAGGTCAACGACCTGACGGTGCGGCCGGGGCGATGAGCCTGGAGTGGCTGGACGACGTGGCGAGCGGTGACGAGATCCGCATCTGGCTGGACGAGGTCTGGGGGCGTACCGAGGCAGCACTGGTCCTGGAGGGCGGGGACGACGGCGGACCGCTCGCCGAGCGCCCGGTCCTGGGTGAGGTCTGCGATCCGGAGGAGCTGGCGGAGCTGCGGGCTCTGACCACGGCCGGTGACTTCCTGGACGACATCTGCCGCTGCTACGGCAGCCTGACGCTCGCCCTGCTGGACGCCGAAGGCGAGTTCATCGGGAGCGGCAGCTACCACGGCCGTACCGACATCGCCTGGGAGCGCGGCCGCTTCCGCAACAACCTCCAGGTCGCCGACCCGGCGGGGCTGCTCGACTTTCTGGAGCGGCGCGGGGCGTACCGGCGTTGAGGCCTTTCCCGGACGGTGTGACAACCAGCCCGTCCGGCGCTTGAGGACGAGGCCTGCGTCAGGCCGATGGGGGTCTGGGGGCGCAACCCCCCGGGACGGCAGCAACACCACCGGGCGCTTCCCAGCAGACGGCGCCCCGGCCGACCCCACCCCCGGAGGGCCTAGGCTGCGGGGGTGAGTGAAAACAGCCAGATCAGGTTCGGTGCCGCCACCGGCGTCGGGTCCATGCCCGGTGGGGACGCGCGGGAGGCGGCCAAGACCGTCACTGGGAGCTTCGAGGACTTCCCGTTTCTGGCCGAAATGCCGGCCCGGGGGCCCGGTGCGGACATGATCGGGCGGACCGCCGGGATGCTCGTCGACCTGTACGCGCGCGTGGAGCCCAGCGGCTGGAGGTTCGGGGACCGGCCGGGGCGGGACACCAAGCGGGCACGGTCGTGGCTCGGCGAGGACCTGGACGCCCTGGAGGAGTTCACCCAGGAGTACGAGGGGCCGCTGAAGGTGCAGGCGGTGGGGCCCTGGACGCTGGCCGCCGCGCTGGAGCTGAGGAACGGCGAGGCGGCGCTCTCCGACGTCGGCGCCTGCCGCGATCTCGCCGGGTCGCTGGCCGAGGGGCTGCGGCTCCACCTCGACGAGGTACGGCGGCGCGTGCCCGGTGCCCGGCTCGTGCTGCAGCTCGACGAGCCGTCGCTCACCTCAGTACTGCGTGGGCAGGTGAGGACCGCGAGCGGCTATCGCACCCACCGGGCCGTGGACCGGCAGGTCGTCGAAGCGACGCTGCGGGACGTCATCGGGGTTCACGCCGACGGCCCGGTCGTGGTCCACTCGTGCGCACCGGACGTCCCGTTCGCCCTCCTGCGCAGGGCGGGCGTGGCCGGGGTCTCCTTCGACTTCTCGCTCCTCACCGAGCGTGACGACGACGCGATCGGAGAGGCGGTGGAAGGGGGGACCCGGCTCTTCGTCGGCGTCGTACCGGGCACGGACGGCCCATTGTCAGACCCTGCCGGTAGCGTCATGGGTGTCAGGACGTTGTGGCGCAGGCTGGGGCTGCGTCCGGGGCTTCTCGCGGACGCGGTGACGGTCACGCCGGCGTGCGGGCTCGCGGGTGCTTCCCCGGACTACGCACGCAGGGCGCTCGCCCACTGCGTCCGGGCGGCGAGATCCCTCGCGGACAACCCAGAGTAACGGGAGGACAACACGGTGGCCGGCGACAAGCAAGCGGAGACGACGGTGCCCGCCGAGGCGCGGGAGCAGCACGCGCAGCTCGCTGAGCAGATCGAGGAGCACCGCTTCCGGTACTACGTGAAGGACGCTCCCGTCATCAGCGACGCGGAGTTCGACCGGCTCCTGCGCTCCCTGGAGGCGCTGGAGGAGGAGTATCCCGGGCTGCGCACCCCCGACTCGCCGACCCAGAAGGTCGCGGGGGCGTACGAGACGGAGTTCACTGCCGTCGAGCACCGCGAACGCATGCTCTCCCTCGACAACGCCTTCGACGACGAGGAGCTCGCCGCCTGGGCCGACCGCGTCGCCAGGGAGGTGGGCACCTCCGAGTACCACTTCCTGTGCGAGCTGAAGGTCGACGGCCTCGCGGTCAACCTCACCTATGAGCACGGCCGCCTCACGCGCGCGGCGACCCGCGGCGACGGTCGCACCGGCGAGGACATCACCCCCAATGTCCGTACGATCGCGGATATTCCGGACCGCCTGAAGGGCGACCGTGTCCCGGACCTCGTGGAGATCCGCGGCGAGGTCTACTTCCCGATGGAGAAGTTCGAGGAGCTGAACGCCCGCCTGGTGGAGGGCGGCGACAAGCCCTTCGCCAACCCGCGCAACGCGGCGGCGGGTTCCCTGCGTCAGAAGGACCCGCGCATCACGGCCACCCGCCCGCTGCACATGGTCGTCCACGGCATCGGCGCCCTGGAGGGCTTCGAAGGCCTCACCCGCCTCTCCGAGGCGTACGACCTGCTGCACACCTGGGGCCTGCCCACCGCCAAGCACAACAGGGTGGTCGACGACCTCGACGGGGTACGGGAGTTCATCGCGTACTACGGCGAGCACCGTCACTCCGTGGAGCACGAGATCGACGGGGTGGTGGTGAAGCTCGACGAGATCCCGCTCCAGGGCCGCCTGGGCTCCACCTCACGCGCCCCGCGCTGGGCGATCGCGTACAAGTACGCGCCCGAGGAGGTCAACACCAAGCTCATCAACATCCGCGTGGGCGTGGGCCGTACGGGCAGGGTCACGCCGTACGCGCAGGTCGAGCCGGTCACGGTCGCGGGCTCGGAGGTCGAGTTCGCCACCCTGCACAATCAGGACGTGGTCAAGGCCAAGGGCGTGCTCATCGGCGACACGGTGGTGCTGCGCAAGGCCGGTGATGTCATCCCGGAGATCCTCGGCCCGGTCGTCGACCTGCGGGACGGCACGGAGCGCGAGTTCGTGATGCCGGCCGAGTGCCCCGAGTGCGGTACACCGCTGCGGCCCATGAAGGAGGGCGACGTCGACCTCCGCTGCCCGAACGCGCGTACGTGCCCGGCTCAGTTGCGTGAGCGCCTGTTCTACCTCGCGGGCCGCAAGTCGCTGGACATCGAGCACTTCGGATACGTGGCCGCCGCGGCCCTCACCAAGCCGTTGGAGCCCTCCGAGCCGCCGCTCAAGGATGAGGGCGACCTGTTCGACCTCACCGTCGAACAGCTGCTGCCCATCAAGGCGTACGTCCTGGACCAGGACAGCGGCCTGCCCAAGCGCGACCCGAAGACCGGCGAGGAGAAGATCGTCACGGTCTTCGCCAACCAGCAGGGCGAGCCCAAGAAGAACGCGATCGCGATGCTGGACAACATCGCGGCAGCCAAGGAACGCCCGCTCGCACGCATGCTCACCGGCCTGTCGATCCGTCACGTCGGCCCGGTGGCGGCGGAGGCGTTGGCCCGCGAGTTCCGCTCCATCGAGCGTATCGATCAGGCGACCGAGGAGGAGCTCAAGGACACCGACGGAGTCGGCCCGATCGTGGCCGCCGCGGTCAAGCAGTGGTTCGCCGAGGACTGGCACCGCGAAATCATCCGAAAGTGGAAGGCCGCGGGCGTCCGTATGGAGGAGGAGGGCTCCGCGGAGGACGAGGGACCGCGTCCGCTGGAGGGGCTCACGGTCGTCGTCACCGGCACCCTTGAACACTTCACTCGCGACGGCGCCAAAGAGGCGCTGCAGAGCCAGGGCGCGAAAGTGACCGGTTCGGTTTCGAAGAAGACATCGTTCGTCGTTGTGGGTGACAATCCCGGATCCAAATACGACAAAGCGATGCAGCTCAAGGTGCCTGTTCTCAACGAGGACGGTTTCGGTGTCCTGCTCGAGCAGGGACCGGAGGCGGCGGCCGAAGTCGCCCTTCCGATCGGGGAGTAGCGGTTGAAGGCCACCCGTTTGGCGCATACCAGATGCATACGGGTGGCCGGGGCGTATTCGGGCAACCGTCGACGACCGCTGCCCGTGGAAGCCTTCTGCGGCCTACTGTTGAGGTGTGCGCCTGCCGTGCCCGAACGCGTGGTGGGTTTTCAGACGCGGTGCCGTTGACGGTCTGTCGGGCATCGGGCCGCGTGGCGTGGGCACCGCCGGCTGTGAGAGGGACGGGAATGGAACCGACCGAGAGCGCCGCCCCGGACTCACGGCTGCGCCTGCGCCGGATATCCGGCGCCTGGCGTGCGGGCCGCCGGACAGCGCATTCGTCGGCGCGCGCGGGCGTGGACGACCGGAGCGCCGTGCCGGGGGCCCTTTCCGGCATGATGCCCGCGCCGGGAGGCGTCCCCGGCATTCCGGGCGCACCGAGGAGTGTCCCGGGCATCGGACCGGTACCGGGGGCCGCCCCCGGAGCCGGTCCGCTCGTCTCCGGGCCCGCCGCCCTGCTGACCGGCCCTGACAGCGAGCGGCACATGTCCTGGCCGGCGCTGCCCGCGGCGGTCGTCGCGGGCGCCGGGTTCGTCCTCGGCGCGGGCTTCTATCACGCGTTCGGCGGACACCACGCGCTCTTCCCGTCCGGCACCGTCGGCTGGTCCCTGGCCGTGCTCACCGGCATCATCGTCGGCCACCTCGTCGCGCTCGGCCGCGCCCGCTGGTGGGGCGGCACGGGCTCGGGCGCCGCTCTCACCCTCGCCGTCCTGCTGCTCTACGGCTGGGTGCCCGCCGGAATGGTCAGCCTCACCGTCGTCGTGCTGGTGGGCATAGCCCGGCTCGGCCGCTGGCGGCAGGGCATACTGCACGGCGCGGTCGACATCCTCGGCATCGGCGCCGCAGCGCTCGTCCTGGCCGTCTTCGGACGCGTCCCGACCGTCGAGGCGCCCTGGAATCCGCAGAGCTGGACCCTCTACGCCGCACCTCAGGTCGTTCTCGTCGCCACCGCGTATCTCGCGGTGACCCGGCTGCTGCTGTGGTACCTGCATGCGCCCCGCGCCGGCGGGCTGCCCACCGTCGCCCGTACGGCCCTGGTCCGGCACGGACTCGTCGCCGTCGCGCTGCTCGGTATCGCGCCGCTGGTCTGCGTGGTCGCCGCGGCCAAGCCCATCCTGCTGCCGCTGTTCTCCATCCCGCTCATCGCTCTCGACTCCACCCTGTGGATAGCCCGCGCCCGGGCCGAGGAGCAGTTGCGTGACCCGCTGACCGGGCTGCCCAACCGGCAGTGGCTGCTGGAGCGCACCTGGGCGGCGCTCGACGACGCCGAGCGGATCGGGGCGCGGTCCGCCCTGATGCTGATAGACCTCGACCGCTTCCGGTCGGTGAACGACACGCTCGGCCATCTCGCCGGGGACCGGCTGCTCCTGCAGATAGCAGAGCGGCTGAAGCTGGCGCTGCCGCGCGGGGCGGAGGCCGCGCGGCTCGGGGGCGACGAGTTCGCCGTGTTACTGCCCGTCGCGGACTCCACGACGTCCGCGTCCCGGGCGGCGCGCAACCTGGTCGCCGCGCTCAGCTCACCTCTTGACCTGGACGGGCTCACGCTCGTCCTGGAGGCCAGCGCCGGGGTCGCCGTCTTCCCCGACCACGCGCTCGACGCGGAGGGGCTGCTGCGGCGGGCGGACGTCGCGATGTACCAGGCGAAGCGGGACCGTACGGGCGTCGAGGTGTACGAGTCCAAGCGGGACTCGAACACGCCGGACCGGCTCGGGCTGCTGGGGGATCTGCGGCGCGCGCTGGATGCGCACGAGGTGGAGCTGCACTACCAGCCGAAGGTCCGCTTCGACGGACAGGTCGCCGGGCTGGAGGCGCTCGTACGGTGGGTGCATCCCGAGCGCGGGAAGGTTCCGCCGGACGAGTTCATCGCGATCGCGGAGTCGTCCGGGCTGATGCCGCACCTGACGGAGTACGTGCTGGAGACGGCGCTCGGGCAGGTGGCGCAGTGGCGGGCCCAGGGGCTGCGGGTGCCGGTGGCCGTGAACGTCTCGCCGCGGGACGTGCACACGCCGGGCTTCGCGGGGGCGGTGGCCGCGCGGCTGGCGCGGCACGGGGTGCCCGCGGGAGCGCTGCAGCTGGAGATAACGGAGCATGTGCTGCTGGAGGATCCGCAGCGGGCCGCGGACACGCTGGCCGGGCTGGCCGGGCACGGCGTGAAGATGTCGCTGGACGACTTCGGCACGGGGTACTCGTCGCTGGTGCATCTGCGACGGCTGCCGGTGAGCGAGCTGAAGATCGACCGCTCGTTCGTGGCGCGGCTGGCGGTGGACGCGGAGGACGCGGAGATCGTGCGCTGCACAGTGGACCTCGCGCACTCGCTGGGGCTGCTCGTCGTCGCGGAGGGGGTCGAGGACGACGAGACGTGGGAGCGCTTGCGCGACCTGGGGTGCGACGCGGTGCAGGGCTGGCTGGTCGCCGCGGCGATGCCTCCGGAGGAGACGACGGCGTGGCTGCGGGCACGGGGGGCGCGGGGGTGGCAGAGGTCCCGGGCGGCCTTGCCTGCGGCATCGGCCGAGGAGTAGTTCACGGCCGTGGCCGTCGGTCGGCTGCGGCCGGGTGGGCGGCTCATTTTTCCCACCCGCCCACGCGTGCGAGCCGTCCGTCGGGTGCGGGCCTTCCCGCGGGGGTGCACCGCCGTCGGCGACTGACCGTGCACGGCCCGACACGCCTGCGGCGCGTTGCCGCGCGACGGTTCGATGCGCTTGCGGCGGGGTTCCGGTGGGTCAGAGGCGCCGGGGCGGGTTTTCGTGGCGGTCGTGCTTGCGGTGGGTTCCCGCGGCGGTCTGACGTGCTTGCGGTGGGTTCCCGCGGGGCGGTCTGTCCTGCCTGCGGCTGGGTTCCTGCTCGGTGGCCCGATGCGCCTGCGGCGCGTTGCCGCGCGACGGTTCGATGCGCCTGCGGCGGGGTCCCGGTGGGTCAGAGGCGCCGCGGCGGGTTTTCGTGGCGGTCTGACGTGCTTGCGGTGGGTTCCCACGGCGCGGTCTGACATGCCTGCGGCGGGTTCCTGTGGGGAGGTCCGACGCGCCCGTGGCGGGTTCCCGCGGGGCGGTCCGATGCGCCTGCGCGGGTTCCCGCAGCGGTCTGACGCGCCTGCGGTGGGTTCCTGTGGGGTGGTCCGACGCGCCCGTGGCGGGTTCCCGCGGGGCGGTCCGATGCGCCTGCGCGGGTTCCCGCAGCGGTCTGACGCGCCTGCGGCGGGCTGTCGCGCGGCGGTCCGATGCACCTGTGGCGGGTTCCCGCGGAGCGGTCCGATCTGCCTGCTGCGCGTTTCCGCGGAGCAGTCCGAAGCGCTGCTGCGCGTTCCCGCGGAGCAGTCCGACGCGCGGCTGCGCGATCCCGGGCGTTGTGATTCCCCTGCTCACGCGCCCGAACCCGTGCCGGCCCAGCGGGGCCGTCCCGGTGTCCCGTTGGAGACCGTCCTGGCTCTCCCCGGAGCCCGAGGGTCCTGCCCTCGGAGCCCGTGGGGCGGGCGGCGACCGGCAAACCCAGGCGCAGGCATCCGCGGTCGCGCCATAGGATTGGGCGCAAACGACACACACTCACCCCAGAGGATCGCTGCATGCCTGGCATCACGCGCGAGGAGGTCGCCCACCTCGCCCGGCTGGCGCGTCTGGAGCTGAAGCCCGAAGAGCTCGAGCACTTCGCAGGCCAGCTCGACGACATCATCGGCGCGGTCGCCCGCGTCAGCGAGGTCGCCGACCAAGACGTACCGCCGACCTCTCACCCGCTGCCGCTGACCAATGTCATGCGCCAGGACGAGGTCCGTCCGTCGCTCACCCCCGAGCAGGCGCTGTCCGGCGCCCCGGCCCAGGAGCAGCAGCGTTTCAAGGTGCCGCAGATCCTGGGGGAGGAGTAGCCCGCCATGACGGACAAGAACAGCATCATCCGGCTCACCGCCGCCGAGACCGCCGAGAAGATCGCCTCCGGTGAGCTCACCGCCGTCGAGGTCACCGAGGCGCACCTCGCCCGGATCGAGGCCGTCGACGAGAAGGTGCACGCCTTCCTGCACGTCGACCGCGAGGGCGCGCTCGCCCAGGCCCGCGCCGTCGACGAGAAGCGGGAGCGCGGTGAGAAGCTCGGCCCGCTGGCCGGCGTACCGCTCGCGCTCAAGGACATCTTCACCACCGAGGGGATCCCGACCACCGTCGGTTCCAAGATCCTCGAGGGCTGGATCCCGCCGTACGACGCGACCCTCACCAAGAAGCTGAAGGCCGCCGACGTCGTCATTCTCGGCAAGACCAACATGGACGAGTTCGCCATGGGGTCCAGCACCGAGAACAGTGCGTTCGGGCCGACGGGCAACCCGTGGGACCTCACCCGCATCCCCGGCGGCTCCGGCGGCGGGTCCTCCGCCGCGCTCGCCTCCTTCCAGGCGCCCCTCGCCATCGGCACCGACACCGGCGGCTCCATCCGCCAGCCGGCCGCCGTCACCGGCACGGTCGGCGTCAAGCCGACGTACGGCGGTGTCTCCCGCTTCGGCATGGTCGCCTTCAGCAGCAGCCTCGACCAGGGCGGGCCCTGCGCCCGTACGGTCCTCGACGCGGCTCTGCTGCACGAGGTCATCGCCGGGCACGACCCGCTGGACTCCACCTCCATCGACGCGCCCGTACCGCCCGTTGTCGAGGCCGCCCGCAACGGCTCCGTCGAGGGCTTGCGCGTCGGTGTCGTCAAGCAGTTCCGCGGCGAGGGCTACCAGGCCGGTGTCCTGCAGCGCTTCGACGAGTCCGTCGCCCTCCTCAAGGAGCTGGGCGCCGAGATCGTCGAGCTGGACTGCCCCTCCTTCGACCTCGCGCTCGCCGCGTACTACCTGATCGCCCCGAGCGAGTGTTCGAGCAACCTCGCCCGCTTCGACGGTCTCCGCTACGGCCTGCGCGACGGCGACGACGGCTCGCACTCCGCCGAGGAGGTCACCTCCCTCACCCGTGCGGCGGGCTTCGGCCCCGAGGTCAAGCGCCGCATCATGCTCGGCACGTACGCGCTCAGCTCCGGCTACTACGACGCGTACTACGGCTCCGCCCAGAAGGTCCGTACGCTCATCACCCGCGACTTCGAGAAGTCGTTCGAGCAGGTGGATGTGATCGTGTCGCCCACGACCCCCACCACCGCCTTCCCGATCGGCGAGCGTGCCGACGACCCGATGGCGATGTACCTCGCGGACCTGTGCACCATCCCGGTCAACCTGGCCGGCAACGCCGCCATGTCACTGCCCTGCGGCCTTGCTCCGGAGGACAACCTCCCGGTCGGCCTGCAGATCATCGCCCCGGCGATGAAGGACGACCGGCTCTACAAGGTGGGCGCCGCCGTCGAGGCCGCCTTCGTGGAAAAGTGGGGCCACCCGCTGCTCGAGGAGGCTCCGTCGCTGTGAGTAAGGCACTGTCCAAGGCCAAGGGCTTCAAGAAGTCCAAGTCCGGTACGTACCTGTCCATCGCCACCACCGCGTTCGGTGCGATCGGTGTCGCGAAGCAGGTCAAGAAGGCCCGCCTCGAAAACGACACGCTGCGCCTGATCGACGCCGCGGTGTCCGCCGCCGCCATCGTCACCGGGCTCGCCATCCTCGTCCGGGAGCTGAAGCGGCTGGGCGACGACGACGTCCTGCTGGGCTGAGAGGGAAGTTTCACCGTGACCACTACGACCGACCTGGTGTCGTACGAGGACGCGCTGGCGTCGTACGACCCCGTCATGGGCCTCGAGGTCCATGTCGAACTCGGCACCAAGACCAAGATGTTCTGCGGCTGTTCCACGGCGCTCGGCGCCGAGCCGAACTCGCAGACCTGCCCCACCTGCCTCGGCCTGCCCGGCTCGCTCCCGGTCGTCAACGCGACCGGTGTGGAGTCCGCGGTCAGGATCGGTCTCGCCCTGAACTGCGAGATCGCCGAGTGGTGCCGCTTCGCCCGGAAGAACTACTTCTATCCGGACATGCCGAAGAACTTCCAGACCTCCCAGTACGACGAGCCGATCGCCTACAACGGCTACCTCGACGTGCAGCTGGAGGACGGCGAGACCTTCCGCGTGGAGATCGAGCGCGCCCACATGGAGGAGGACACCGGCAAGTCGACGCACGTCGGCGGTGCCACCGGCCGTATCCACGGCGCGCAGCACTCGCTGCTCGACTACAACCGCGCCGGCATCCCGCTGATCGAGATCGTCACCAAGCCGATCGTCGGTGCCGGCGAGCGCGCTCCCGAGGTGGCGAAGGCGTACGTCCGTGAGCTGCGCGAGCTCATCCGGGCGCTCGGCGTCTCCGAGGCCCGTATGGAGATGGGCCAGATGCGCTGCGACGTGAACCTGTCGCTGATGCCCAGGGGCAGCGACAAGTTCGGCACGCGGAGCGAGACCAAGAACGTCAACTCGCTGCGCTCGGTGGAGCGAGCGGCCCGCTTCGAGATCCAGCGCCACGCCGCCGTGCTCAGCGGCGGCGGCACGGTGATCCAGGAGACCCGTCACTTCCACGAGGACACGGGTTCGACGACCTCGGGCAGGGTGAAGGAAGAGGCCGAGGACTACCGGTACTTCCCCGAGCCGGACCTGGTGCCGGTCGCGCCCTCGCGCGAGTGGGTCGAGGAGTTGCGCGCCGGTCTGCCGGAGCTGCCCCTCGTGCGCCGCACCCGGCTGCTCGGGGAGTGGGGGATCTCCGCCACCGACATGCAGGCGATCCTCAACGCCGGTGCCCTGGACCCGATCGTCGCCACCATCGAGGCGGGTGCCGACGCGGCCTCCGCCCGCAAGTGGTGGATGGGCGAACTCGCCCGTAGCGCCAACGAGTCGGGCAAGGCCCTGGACGAGCTGGCCATCACGCCGGAACAGGTCGCCCGGGTCACCAGGCTGGTGGCCTCCGGCGATCTGAACGACAAGCTGGCCCGCCAGGTCATCGAGGGTGTTCTCGCGGGCGAGGGCACCCCGGACGAGGTCGTCGAGAAGCGCGGTCTGAAGGTTGTCTCCGACGAGGGCGCCCTGACCGCCGCCGTCGACGAGGCCATCGCCGGCAACCCGGCCATCGCGGACAAGATCCGCGGCGGCAAGGTCGCCGCGGCCGGCGCCCTGGTCGGCGCGGTCATGAAGGCCACCCGCGGCCAGGCCGACGCCGCCCGCGTCAAGGAGCTGATCCTGGAGAAGCTGGGCGTCGGCGAGGGCTGAGGAAAACCGTAAGGCCGAATGGAAAAACGGCCCCCAGGGGCGGTACATCGGAGGCGATGTACCGCCCCTGGGGGCATTTACATAAATCTTATGGGGCGACAGAGTTGCTGGGATTGTCCTGTGAATTGGATCCCACTCCTGTGAACAACCCCACGAAAGCGGCAAACGATCTTTTCCGGCTGCGAGAGTGTCAGGGATTGCTCATGCGTTCTTTGCGGGCTGTTCAGTTCCATTAGCGGCTGTTCCCGGTCAAAGATCCACGAATACCCCAGGGAGCACGTCCGTGGCAGCCCTTGCACGCTGGTGTGTCCGCCACCGCCTCGTCGCGGTACTGCTCTGGCTGATCGCCTTCGGCGGTGTCACTGCCGCCGCGGCCGTCACGGGCTCCGCGTACTCCAACAACTACGAGGCCCCCGGCACCGAGTCCGGCCGCGCCACCCAGCTGCTCCAGAAGGGCTTCCCCGGCCTCGCCGGCGACAGCGACACCGTCGTCTGGCACACCACCCCGGGCACCGTGCGCGCCGCCGACGTCGAGCAGACGATGACCCGCACCCTGGACCGGATCGCGAACCTGCGGGGCGTCGCCTCCGTCACCAGCCCCTACGAGGGCAGCCACAACGGCCAGATCAGCGGCGACGGCCGCACCGCGTACGCCACGGTCACCTTCAAGGAGCAGGCCGAGAACATCGGCAAGAGCGAGGCCCGGGCCGTCGTCGACACCGCCAAGGCCGCCGAGACCAAAGGGCTCAAAGTCGAGCTGGGCGGCAGCGCCATCGGCCTCACCGAGTCGCAGAGCGGGCACCTCGCCGAGGCCGTCGGCGTGATCGTCGCCGCCGTGGTCCTCTTCCTCGCCTTCGGCTCGCTCGCCGCCTCCCTGCTGCCGATCGCGACCGCGCTGATCGGAGTCGGCACCGCGTACTCCGGTATCGAACTGCTCGGGCACGCGATGACCGTCGCCGATTTCGCGCCCATGCTCGGCATGCTGATCGGGCTCGGCGTCGGCATCGACTACGCGCTGTTCATCGTGACCCGGCACCGCCGCAGTCTGAAACGCGGGGTACCGGTGACGGAGGCCGCCGTGGGCGCCGTCGCCACCACCGGACGGGCCGTGGTCTTCGCGGGCGCGACCGTGTGCATCGCGCTGCTCGGCATGCTGATCCTGCGGCTCGGCTTCCTCAACGGTGTCGCGATCGCCGCCTGCCTGACCGTCATCCTCACCGTCGCCGCCTCCGTGACCCTGCTGCCGGCCCTGCTCTCCTTCATCGGCCCGCGCGCCCTCAGCAGGCGCGAACGGCGCCGGCTGGCCGAGCACGGGCCGGAACCCGAGCTGCCGACCGGGCTCGCCGCGCGGTGGTCCGCGTTCGTGGAGCGCCATCCCAAGAAACTCGGCGCCGTCGCCCTGGCCGTCATGGCCCTGCTCGCGCTGCCCACGCTGTCGCTGCACCTGGGCACCTCCGACCAGGGCAACGACCCGAAGTCGTCGACCACCCGGCAGGCCTACGACCTCCTCGCCGACGGCTTGGGGCCCGGCGTCAACGGCCCGCTCACCCTCGTCACCCGCGTCGGCGGTGCCGAGGACAAGCTCGCGCTCGACAACCTCGACACAACGCTCGCGGCCACCAAGGGCGTCGCGTCGGTGACGCCGGTGACGTACGACAGCAGCGGCCAGACCGCCTACCTCACCGTCGTACCGGACTCCGCCCCGCAGTCCCAGCACACCAGCGACCTCGTGGACCGGCTGCGCTCCGAGGTGCTGCCGCGCGCCGAGCAGGGCACCACGCTCGACCTGTACGTCGGCGGGGTCACTGCCAGCTACGACGACTTCGCCGCCGTGATCGTCGGCAAGCTGCCGCTGTTCGTCGGCGTCGTGATCGGGCTGGGCTGTGTGCTGCTCCTGCTCGCCTTCCGGTCCCTCGGCATCCCGCTGAAGGCCGCCGCGATGAACGTCGCCGCTGTCGCCTCCGCCTTCGGCGTGGTCGTCGCGATCTTCCAGTGGGGCTGGGGGAGTGAGCTGCTGGGCCTCGGCCGGGCCGGGCCGATCGAGCCCTTCCTTCCCGTGATCATGGTTTCGGTGCTCTTCGGGCTGTCCATGGACTACCAGGTGTTCCTGGTCAGCCGCATGTACGAGGAGTGGCTGGAGACCGGCGACAACCGGCGGGCCGTCCGTGTCGGCCTCGCCGAGACCAGCCGGGTGATCAACTCGGCGGCCGTCATCATGATCTCCGTCTTCCTCGCCTTCGTGCTCAGCGGCGACCGTGTGATCGCCATGTTCGGCATCGCGCTCGCCTCGGCCGTCGCCCTCGACGCCTTCGTCCTGCGCACGCTCCTCGTCCCCGCCCTGATGCACATGCTCGGCGGCGCCAACTGGTGGCTGCCGTCCTGGCTGGAGCGCCGGCTGCCGCGGATCAGCATCGAGCCGCCCGAGTGCCGTGCGACGATTCCGGGGCAGGGCGCGACCGAGGACGCGCTGGTGGACGTACTGGTGAAGGAGCGGCAGCAGGATGTACGCGATATCCCTGGGTGACGACGGAGCCGAACTGCGTTCGCTGGAGCCGTGGCACGCCGAGGAGTTCCTGGCACACCTGGACCGCGGGCGGGACTTCATCACCGTGCACATCCCGTTCGGGGCGAACGCCACGGACGCCGACTCCGCCCGGGCGATCCTCCAGAGCTACGCCGACAAGCGCGCCGCGGACAACGGCAGCCTGCACGGGCTGTGGCTGGACGGGAAGCTGGTCGGCGGGGTGCTCTTCCGCGTCTTCGACGCCGAGGGCGGCAACTGTGAGGTCGGCTGCTGGCTGGAGCCCGCGGCGACCGGGCGGGGACTGATCACACGCGCGATGCGGGTCCTGATCGACTGGGCAATTGACGAGCGCGGCATCCACCGTGTGGAGTGGCACGCGTCGTCCGCCAACGAACCGAGCATCAAAGTGGCGCGGCGGCTGGGCATGAGCCGCGACGGCGTACTGCGGGAGAGCTATCTCTACCGCGGCGTGCGCCAGGACACCGAGGTGTGGTCGGTGCTCGCGCCCGAATGGCGGGCGGCACGCGCGCGTAGCGCCCGCGACGATCATTAAGAGACCTTTCAGACAGCGTCCGTACGGTGCGAGGCATGGAAACCAAGACAGTTGACAAGGCCGGGGCCGAGACCGGTGCCGAGGCGAAGAACGACGACGAGAAGGTGGAGGTCACCGAGGTCGAGGAGGCGGGCGAGGAGATCCTGGCCGGCGGCGGGTCCGACGAGACCGCGGAGGGTCCGTCCGGAGTGGGCCAGGGAGCCGGGGCGGTCGTCTCCGCCGGGCTCGGCGTCATCTCGCTGACCGGCAGCTGGGTCGGCACCGTGGCCTCCGCGCGCGAGACCCTCGTGGGCCAGCTGCAGACCTCGTCCACGGCGAGCGTCGCCAAGCAGATCAAGGCGGTGTACGGAGACGCCTGGCACACCACCGCGCTGTGGGGCGGCCTGTTCGCGCTGGCCGCGCTGATCGTGGGCGTCGTGGTGCTGGCCCGCCCGGCGTTCGGGGCACCCGGCAAGCCGCAGGCCGCGTGGATCAAGTCGGTCGCGTGGGGCGGTGTCGCGCTGGGCGTCATCGGCCTGCTGCTGGCCGCCCTCAAGTACACCGACATCCTGCTCGGGCTGCCGTCCGCCAGCTGACGCGGCGCAGGTCCTGAGGGTCTCAGGGCTTCCGGAGGATCCCTACGGAAGCCCTGAGACCCCCTCCGCGCGTCCAAGGCCCCGCCGGCCGCGGAAGATGCGGAACTCTCCCGATTTGACCTCCTCCGCCGCATTGAGGGCGTGGATTTTCCGCCTGTCGGTGGTCGCCATGAGTGGCGGACCACCGGCTTCGGGTGGGTTCCTGCTTCCTCCCCACCTCGGATGGGGGTTGTGCGCGCTGCCGGGCCTCCGCCCGGTCTTACGCCAGCTGCCGCCTGCGCGGGGCTGCCTTGTACTCGCAGAACGACAGGAACCGGGCGCAACCCGCGTCGTGCATGCTCTTGGCCGGAGGGCCGCGCGCCATGCCTCGCACGTTCAGGGTCTCCACGAGGACGGCTCGGTCCTCGCGCCGGCCCGGGCGGTCCTTGAGCGGCGTCACCGAAGAGGGTGCCGACGGCAGGTCGCGGCTCGTCCTTCGGGCCGGGCCGCTTACCGGCCTTCGAGTCCTCGTGCGCCTTCCACGCCTTGTCCAGGTCCCGCAGGGTCTGCTTGCCCAGCTCGGCGGCCTTGACTGAGCGTCCGGGCGGCTACTTCACTTCCACCTCCAGGATCCGGTCGTCGCTCCTCTGCGGCTTGCCCCGGCCGTCGGTGTTGCTCGTCGTCAGCCACAGCTTGTTCCCGCCGACCGAGACCACCGTACGGAGACGGCCGTAGGTGTCCGTCAGGAACGACTGCGGGGGCGCGGAAGCCTCGGTGCCCTTCAGGGGGATCCGCCACAGCTGCCGGCCGCGCAGGCCCGCCATCCAGATCGAGCCCCTGGCGTAGGCGATACCGCTGGGGGAGGCCTCGTCGGTGTGCCACTGGGCGATGGGGTTCTGGTATCTGGGGTCGGAAGACTTCCCCTCGGCGTCAGGCCAGCCGTAGTTGCCGCCCGGCTTGATCGCGTTCAGCTCGTCCCAGGTGTTCTGGCCGAACTCCGCCGCGAACAGCCGCTGTTTGTCGTCCCAGGCCAGGCCCTGGACGTTGCGGTGGCCGTAGGAGTACACGGGCGAGTTGCCGAAGGGGTTTCCGGGGGCCGGCTCGCCGTCGGGGGTGATACGCAGGATCTTGCCGCCGAGCGAGCCGCGGTCCTGGGCCAGAGCGCCATTGCCCGACTCGCCCGTGCCCGCGTACAGCATCCCGTCGGGGCCGAACGCGATCCGGCCGCCGTTGTGGATCATGCCCTTGGGGATGCCCCTGAAGACCGTGTCCGGAGCGCCCAGCTGCTCGCCGGCCGGCTTCTTCGCGTCGTACAGCATGCGGACGATGCGGTTGTCGGAATCCGTGGTGAGGTACGCGTAGACCAGATGGTCCGAGGCGTAGTCGGGGGAGAGGGCGATGCCCAGCAGGCCGCCCTCACCGGCGGCCGAGACACCGGGCACTCGGCCCAACTCCGTCTTCTGCCCGGTGTTCTCGTCGATCCGCGTGATCGTCCCGTCGTCCCGGGAGGAGACCAGCAGCCCGCCTTCGGGCAGCGGTGCGAGGCCCCAGGGCGTCTTGAGGTCCTGGGCGACCGTACGCACCACCCGGACCGATCCCTTGGCGGGCGGAGTCGGTTCGGCCGCCTGCCTGGAGGACGAGCCTCCTGGCGCCGCGCCGCTCACCGAGACGCTCCGGCCGCTGCCCGGCGCGTCCCCGCCGACCGAGGAGCAGCCGGCCGTCAGCACAAGGGCGGCCGCGGCCAACACGGACGTCACAGCTCGACGTGGCACGATCCAGGTCCCTTCGATGCGGGGCTTCTTCCCTTCCTACACCGCCCGAACCCGAGGGCCCGTGATCGACGACCGGGATTCCGCCGACCCAGGGCTTCCGGACCGGCCTGCGGCTCCCGAACCGGCCTGCGGTTTCCGGACCGGCCTACGGCTCCCGGACCGGCCTATGGCTTTCGACCGGCCTGCGGTTTCCGGACCGGCGTGTGGCTCCCGGACCGGCCTGCGGTTTCCGGACCGGCCTGCGGTTTCCGGACCGGCGTGTGGCTCCAGGACCGGCGTGTGGCTCCCGGACCGGCCTGCGGTTTCCGGACCGGCCTACGGCTCCCGGACCGGCCTATGGCTTTCGACCGGCCTGCGGTTTCCGGACCGGCCTACGGCTTTCAGGCCGGGACCGGCGGCCCGGAACCACCCCGCGCTCAGTCCCACGACCCCTGCGCCACCGGCAGTCCCGCCAGTTCCCTCAGGTCGTCCGGGGTCAGCCGGACTGCGGGCGCGCCCGCGTTCTCCGTGACCCAGCGCTCCCGCTTGGCGCCCGGTACCGGGACCACCTGACGTCCCTGTGCCAGGACCCAGGCCAGCGCCACCTGAGCGGGCGTGACGTCCTCGCCGTGCCGCCGGGCCACCCGGCGCAGTCCGGCCACGATCGGCTGGTTCGCCGCCATCATCTCGGCCGTGAAGCGAGGGTGGCGGGCGCGCAGGTCGTCCCGTTCGAAGCCCTCGCCCGGCGTCAGCGTGCCGGTCAGAAAGCCGTTGCCGAGCGGCATCGCCGCCAGGAAGCCGACCCCGCGCGCCGCGCACCACGGCAGCAGCACGTCCAGCGCCTCCGTCGACCACACCGACAGCTCGGCCTCCACCGCGCTCACGGGGAACACCTGTTGCACCCGCTCCAGCTGCCGAATCGTTGCGTCGTACAGCCGTGCCCCGGACCGCCGTGCGCCCCGTACGCCCATCGCGCACAGCCCCAGCGCCCGTACCTTCCCCGCCCGCACCAGCTCCGCCATCGCGCCCCAGGTCTCCTCGACGGGGACCTCCGGGTCCGCGCGGTGCAGCTGGTAGAGGTCGATGACGTCCGTCTGCAACCGGCGCAGCGAGGCGTCACAGGCGCGCTTCACATAGCCCGGGCGGCCGTTGGCCACGATGTGCTGGTCGCCCACCAGCAGACCGACCTTGGTCGACACGAACGCCTCGTCGCGCCGCTCCTTCAACACCCGGCCCACCAACAGCTCATTGGTGAACGGCCCGTACATATCGGCCGTGTCGAGCAGTGTCGCCCCCAGGTCGAGCGCCCGGTGCACCGTCCGCAGCGACTCGTCGCCCCGCTGCCGTAACCCGGAGTACGCCCAGCTCATCGGCATGCATCCGAGTCCTATGGCCCCCACTTCGAGCGTTGCCGCGCCGATCGTCCTGCGCTCCACCTGGCCGTATCCTCCCTTTCCTGGCACCCCAAACTAACCAATGCGGCGCCGGATCCTTCGCATAGCCTCCTGGCCATGACTGACGAGGTGTGGCTTCCGTTCCGTCCCGACCAGATAGAAGGCCTTCCAGAGGGCCTCGGTTACCGATTCTGGGACGGGGACCAGGAGTTCCCCGCGGACCCCGCGGACTGTGCGTTCTATGTAGTGCCCTATATGAAGAGCAGTGAGATCGCGGTGCGCCCCATGTCCGCGATGACGTCCGTCCGGGTCGTGCAGACGCTCTCCGCCGGTGTCGACCATGTCCAGCCGGGCCTCGGACTGCTGCCCCCGGGCGTGCGGTTGTGCAACGCGCGCGGGGTGCACGACGCGAGCACCGCCGAACACGCGCTGACCCTGATCCTCGCCTCCCTGCGCGGCATCCCCGACTTCGTCCGGGGACAGGAGCGCGAGGAGTGGCGCTCCGGGTTCCGTCCGGCGCTCGCCGACAAGTCCGTCCTCATCGTCGGATACGGGTCCGTGGGCGCCGCCATCGAGGACCGGCTCGCGCCGTTCGAGCTCGCGCGGGTGGCGCGCGTCGCGCGCCATGAGCGGGACACGGCGCGCGGCCTTGTGCATCCCGTCTCCCGATTGTCGGAACTTCTTCCCGGCGCCGATGTCGTGGTGCTCGTCACACCGCTCACACAGGAGACGAAAGGCCTGGTCAACGCGGACTTCCTGACCCGGATGAAGGACGGGGCGCTGCTCGTCAACGTGGCGCGCGGCGGGGTCGTCGACACCAAGGCGCTGCTGGCCGAGCTGGAGACCGGTCGTATCAGGGCCGCCCTGGATGTCACCGACCCCGAACCGCTGCCCGCGGGACACCCCCTGTGGCATGCGCCGGGTGTGTTGATCAGCCCTCATGTCGGCGGTCCCACCTCGGCGTTCTGGCCCCGCGCCAAGCGCCTCCTGAGCGCCCAGCTGAACCGTTTCGCGCTGGGAGAACCGATGGAGAACGTGATACTGACGACCGGCGCACCCTAGCCGCAGGGGGCGCGCGCGGCGGGGAAGGGCCACTTGCGCGGGAGGCCCCCAGGGCACACGATTCGAGCCAACCCCGCCGCCCGCGTACGCGTCCAAAGGGGGTCGCACAACCGGCGCGCGTGTCGTCTCCCGTTTGCTCCCAATCCGCTTCCGGCACACTCCGCAGTCCCTCGTAAGCGCTACGTGCCCACATCTGCGCTGGTCGTCACGGAGCGTAGAGGAACTATGTCCCTGAGTGACGAGACTGGTGTATCGTCCCGACAGGGGCAGCGCCGCGCACCGTTCGGCGCCGGGGATGGAACTTTCAGACATGCGAGGGGGGCGACGGGCGATGCACGGCCTATGGACGAACGATCCGACGCGGCGGGGCCGCGGGCGGCGACCCTGGCGAACCGCGACGCGCAGACGCGGCCATGGCGATCATGGCGGCCATGGCGGTCAGTCCGGTCATCACCACCGCCGGCACAGCGGCCGCAAGAGGCATGCGCACCCAGCGCGCCGGGCCCAGCGGGACCCGGCAGCGCCCCGGACCGGGAGGGCCCGGTGAGCTCCCCCGGAGCGCTGTCGGCCCGCCGTCCGGTGTCCGGCGGCAGGACGAGCCTGGTTCCGCAGATCGTCCTGGCCCTGGTGTGCGGGGGATATGTCGTCGGTTCCGCGCTCGGCTGGGGCTCGCGGAGCGTCGCCCTCTTCATGGGTGACTTCGGACTGAGCGGCGCGGCGGGTACCGCGGCGGTCTCCTGCCTGCTCTACGCGCGCAGCCGACGCACCCGCTTTCGACCCGCCTGGCTGCTGTTCGCCCTCTCCTCCGCCATGGCGGCGCTGGGCAACGGGGTCTGGGGCTGGTACGAGATCGTCCTCGACCGTCCCGTCCCGTCGCCGAGCTGCGCCGACCTTTTCTTCCTCTGCTTCGCTCCGCCCGCCATCGTAGGACTGCTCGTGCTCGCCAAAAGGCCCGTCACCAAGGCGGGTTGGGTATGCCTCGCGCTCGACGCGTGGCTCATCGGCGGCTCACTGCTCACACTGTCGTGGAGTCTCGCGCTCGCCCAGGCCGCCAAGTTCGACGGGCCGAGCGTCGCGCACACCGCGCTCTCGCTCGCGTACCCGCTCCTGGACATCGCCCTGATCAGCATGGTGCTGGCACTGCACTTCCGGCGCTCGGCAGTGAACCGCTCCGCGGTCAACACCGCCGTCGGCGCGCTCGCGCTGACCGTGATGTGCGATGCCCTGTTCACCTCACCGATGCTGCACAACAGCTACCACTCGGGCCAGCTGCTGGACGCGGGCTGGTTCTCCGGCTCGCTGCTGCTCGCGTACGCCCCCTGGGTCGGGCCCAAGAACGGGCAGCCGGGCGAGGACGGGCACGCGCGCGTGGTGCACGAACACGTACCGGCGCAGCGGCAGCCGGAACCACAGGGAACGGCCCACGAGGGAGGGCACGCGCACGTGCTCGCCCCGGACCAGGCCCCCGGGCTCCCGCAGCAGCCGGCCCACGACCGTCACCCGGCCGGACTGCAGGACACCGACCGCGACCGGTACCCGGCCACGCGCCCGATCTCCGGGTCCCTGGCCGCGCTCACCCCCTACCTGGCCGCCGCCGTCTGCACGCTGGGGATCCTCTACAACGTCCTCAACGGCCACAGCGTCGACCGCGTGGTGCTCATCACCGCGGGCGCCGTGGTGCTCGCGCTCGTCGTGCGCCAGGGCATCATGCTGCTCGACAACATCACCCTCACCCAGGAACTCGCACAGAAGGAGAACCACTTCCGTTCCCTGGTGCAGGGCTCCAGCGACGTCATCATGATCGCCGCGCCCAACGGCATCCTCAGGTACGTCTCCCCGGCCGCCGTCGGCGTCTACGGGCGGCCCGCCGAGGAGCTCGTCGGATCCGAACTCGCCGCGCTCATCCACCCGGAGGACCTGGGCTGCGTGGTGCACGAAGTGCGCCGCTTCCTCGCCGCCAGCCACACCGAGGAACCCACCACCCGCATCGAGTGCCGCTTCCGGTCCGGCGACGGCGGCTGGCTCAACGTCGAGTCCACCGTCAACCGCCACCACGGCGGTCTCATCTTCAACAGCCGGGACGTCACCGAACGGGTGCGCCTGCAGGCACAGCTGCAGCACAACGCCGAGCACGACCCGCTCACCGACCTGCCCAACCGCGCCCTGTTCACCAAGCGCGTACAGCAGGCGCTGTCCGGCCGTCGTGCCTCCGACCGCGGTGCCGCCCTCCGTGGCACGGCCGTCCTCTTCATCGACCTCGACGGCTTCAAGGCCGTCAACGACACGATCGGGCATCAGGCCGGGGACGAGCTTCTTGTCCAGGCCGCCCGCAGACTGCAGGACTCGGTCCGGCAGGGCGACACCGCCGCCCGCCTGGGCGGTGACGAGTTCGCGGCCCTGATCGTCGGCGACGGCACCCGTGACCGCACCGCGCGCGAGGGCCACATCCTGGAGCTCGCCGACCGCCTCCGGATCACCCTCTCGCAGCCGTACGACATCGACGGCAACGATGTCCGGGTGGCCGCATCCATTGGAGTGGCCTTCGCCGAACCGGGCCTGGGCGCCGGCGAGCTGCTGCGCAACGCCGACCTTGCCATGTACAGAGCCAAGGCTGCGGGCAAGGGCCGCGTCGAGCTGTACGCCCCCCAGATGCAGCAGGACGTCGTACGGAAGACCGAGCTGGCCACCCGGCTGCGGGCCGCACTGCACGACGGCGAGTTCACCCTGCTGCACCAACCCGTGGTGTCACTGGAGGATGGCCGGATCGCATCGGTCAGCGCCCAGGCCCGCTGGCGCTCCTCCCAGGGCGTGCTCTTCACACCCACGGAGTTCCTGAGGGTCTCCGAGGACAGCGACAAGGCCGCGGAGCTGGGCCGCTGGATGCTGGAGGAGGCCGTCGAACAGGCCGCCGAGCGCGCCGCGGCCGGACTCGCCGTGTCCGTCGCCGTCCGGATGAGCGCCCGCCGGCTTCTGGACCGCTCGGGGCCCCTCGGCTCCGTCGAGGCCCTGCTCACCCGGCACGGCCTGGCCTCGGGCGCCTTGATGATCGAGCTGTCCGACACCGACCCGCGGGTCTCCCTGGACGAGCTGGAGCGCAGACTCAGCGCCCTGCACAGGATCGGAGTCCGTATCGCCCTGGACGGCCTCGGCAGCGGCTACGCGGCCATCACGGCGCTGCGCCGGCTCCCCGTCGACGTACTGAAACTCGACCGAAGTCTTGTCGAGGGGGTCGTCGAGTCCGCACGGTTGCATAAGATCACCAGTGGGCTGCTGCGCATCGCCACCGATCTGGGCCTGCAGTCGGTCGCCGACGGCGTGGACCTGCCCGAGCAGGTCGTCGCCCTGCGTGCGATGGGCTGCACCCACGGCCAGGGCATGGCATTCTCCGGGCCGCTCGACGAATACCGGCTGCGCCGGGCGCTGACTTCCGGCCAATATCCGGTTCCGCACGGCCCGGTCGAGCCGGCGTTCGCGGGCGGCGGCGCGGGGGTGTACACCAGTGGCGTGCCTGCCGTTTTCGGAGGCGGAACGGCCCTACGCTCACATAATGAGACTCCCGTCCCACCCACTTGACAGTGATGGCGTGCCGGGGGGAGGGTCAGTGCCATGCGCACCCGAATTCTCGTACTTGGACAGCGCGTCGGCTGAAGCTGGGACCCACCGGAAATGGACCGGAACCCTCAGCGAACCCCACCGGCGCGCTCCCCTCGCTTGCCTTACGGCACGAGGGGTTTTTTGTTGCACGGGCACGAGCCGTCCTCGGCCTGAGCACGAACCGAACGCCGTACAAACCTCGCATAAACCCTCAGCATCGAGAAGAGAATGCCGATGACCGAGCAGGCCACCGGGGCCCACCATCCGCAGCCGCGGCCCCGATCCGGAGGACAGCAGTCCGCGCCCGAACACGTCACGGGTGCGCAGTCCCTCATCCGCTCTCTCGAGGAGGTCGGCGCCGAGACGGTATTCGGGATTCCCGGCGGTGCGATCCTTCCGGCGTACGACCCTCTGATGGACTCCACCAGGGTCCGCCATGTGCTGGTGCGGCACGAGCAGGGCGCGGGCCACGCGGCCACCGGCTACGCGCAGGCCACCGGCAAGGTCGGCGTCTGCATGGCGACGTCGGGCCCCGGAGCCACCAACCTGGTGACCCCGATCGCCGACGCCCACATGGACTCGGTGCCGCTGGTCGCGATCACCGGTCAGGTCGCCTCCAAGGCGATCGGCACGGACGCCTTCCAGGAGGCGGACATCGTCGGCATCACCATGCCGATCACCAAGCACAACTTCCTGGTGACCAAGGCCGAGGACATCCCCCGGACGATCGCGGAGGCCTTCCACATCGCCTCCACCGGCCGCCCGGGCCCGGTCCTCGTCGACATCGCCAAGGACGCCCTCCAGGCGCAGACCACCTTCAGCTGGCCGCCCGTCACGGACCTGCCCGGCTACCGCCCGGTGACCAAGCCGCACGCCAAGCAGATCCGCGAGGCCGCCAAGCTGATCACCGCTGCCAAGAGGCCCGTCCTCTACGTCGGAGGCGGCGTCCTCAAGGCGCACGCCACCGCCGAGCTGAAGGTCCTCGCGGAACTCACCGGAGCGCCCGTCACCACCACCCTGATGGCGCTCGGCGCATTCCCCGACAGCCACCCGCTCCACGTGGGAATGCCGGGCATGCACGGTTCGGTCACCGCCGTCACCGCGCTGCAGAAGGCCGACCTGATCGTCGCCCTCGGAGCCCGCTTCGACGACCGCGTCACGGGCAAGCTGGACAGCTTCGCCCCCTACGCCAAGATCGTCCACGCCGATATCGACCCGGCCGAGATCGGCAAGAACCGCGCCGCCGACGTGCCGATCGTCGGTGACGCCCGCGAGGTCATCGCCGACCTGATCCAGGCCGTGCAGAAGGAACACAGCGAGGGCCACAAGGGCGATTACACCGCCTGGTGGAACGACCTGAACCGCTGGCGCGAGACCTACCCCCTGGGCTACGACCTGCCCGAGGACGGCACGCTCTCCCCGCAGCAGGTCATCGAGCGCATCGGACAGCTCGCGCCCGCGAGCACGATCTTCGCGGCGGGCGTCGGCCAGCACCAGATGTGGGCCGCGCACTTCATCCAATACGAGAAGCCTGCCACCTGGCTGAACTCCGGCGGCGCCGGAACCATGGGCTACGCGGTTCCGGCCGCGATGGGCGCGAAGGCCGGCGCCCCGGACCGTACGGTCTGGGCGATCGACGGCGACGGCTGCTTCCAGATGACCAACCAGGAACTGACCACCTGCGCCCTGAACAACATCCCGATCAAGGTCGCCATCATCAACAACGGCGCCCTCGGGATGGTCCGCCAGTGGCAGACCCTCTTCTACAACCAGCGGTACTCCAACACCGTGCTGCACTCGGGCCCCGAGGCGGACGGCAAGCAACCGAGCGCCGGTACCCGCGTCCCCGACTTCGTGAAGCTGTCGGAGGCCATGGGCTGCTACGCGATCCGCTGCGAGTCGCCGGACGACCTCGACAAGGTCATCGAAGAGGCGAACTCCATCAACGACCGCCCGGTCGTCATCGACTTCATCGTGCACGAGGACGCGATGGTGTGGCCGATGGTCGCCGCCGGCACCTCCAACGACGAGATCATGGCCGCCCGGGACGTCCGCCCCGACTTCGGCGACAACGAAGACGACTGAGAGAGCTGAGTGAGAACCATGTCCAAGCACACCCTCTCGGTCCTCGTCGAGAACACGCCCGGCATCCTCGCCCGGATCGCCGCCCTGTTCTCCCGCCGCGGCTTCAACATCGACTCGCTCGCGGTCGGTGTCACCGAGCACCCCGACATCTCCCGCATCACCATCGTGGTGAACGTCGAGGACCTGCCGCTCGAACAGGTCACCAAGCAGCTCAACAAGCTCGTCAATGTGCTGAAGATCGTCGAGCTGGAGCCGGCGCAGGCCGTTCAGCGGGAACTCGTTCTGGTGAAGGTCCGAGCCGACAACGAGACGCGCTCCCAGATCGTCGAGATCGTCCAGCTGTTCCGCGCCAAGACCGTCGACGTCTCCCCGGAGGCCGTCACCATCGAGGCCACCGGCAGCAGCGACAAGCTTTCGGCCATGCTCAAGATGCTGGAGCCGTTCGGCATCAAGGAGCTGGTGCAGTCCGGCACGATCGCGATCGGCCGCGGCGCCCGTTCGATCACGGACCGCTCCCTGCGCGCCCTCGACCGGTCCGCGTAGCGCACGTAGTAGGACTCGTAGAGATTCCGAACGACCGGAAACGGGCGGCCGGTCACCGGCCGGCCGCCCGAATTCCGAGACCCCGAGACTTCCCTTCCCCTCACCGTCATACGGTGGGACGCAACACCGCACACCAAGGAGAGAACCCAAAGTGGCCGAGCTGTTCTACGACGCTGACGCCGACCTGTCCATCATCCAGGGCCGCAAGGTCGCGGTCATCGGCTACGGCAGCCAGGGCCACGCCCACGCGCTGTCGCTGCGTGACTCGGGCGTCGACGTGCGCGTCGGTCTGCACGAGGGCTCCAAGTCCAAGGCGAAGGCCGAGGAGCAGGGTCTGCGCGTGGTGAGCCCGGCGGAGGCCGCCGCCGAGGCCGACGTCATCATGATCCTCATCCCGGACCCCATCCAGGCCCAGGTCTACGAGGAGTCCATCGCCCCGAACCTGAAGGACGGCGACGCGCTGTTCTTCGCCCACGGCTTCAACATCCGCTTCGGCTTCATCAAGCCCCCGGCCGGCGCGGACGTCGCCCTGGTCGCCCCGAAGGGCCCGGGCCACCTGGTTCGCCGCCAGTACGAGGAGGGCCGCGGCGTTCCGGCGATCGCCGCCGTCGAGCAGGACGCCACGGGCAACGCCTTCGCGCTGGCCCTGTCGTACGCCAAGGCCATCGGCGGTACCCGCGCCGGCGTCATCAAGACGACCTTCACCGAGGAGACCGAGACCGACCTCTTCGGCGAGCAGGCCGTGCTGTGCGGTGGCACCTCCGCGCTGGTCAAGGCCGGCTTCGAGACCCTGGTCGAGGCGGGCTACCAGCCGGAGATCGCCTACTTCGAGTGCCTGCACGAGCTGAAGCTGATCGTCGACCTCATGTACGAGGGCGGCCTGGAGAAGATGCGCTGGTCCGTCTCCGAGACCGCCGAGTGGGGCGACTACGTCACCGGCCCGCGCATCATCACGGACGCCACCAAGGCCGAGATGAAGCAGGTCCTCGCGGAGATCCAGGACGGCACGTTCGCCCAGAACTGGATGGACGAGTACCACGGCGGTCTGAAGAAGTACAACGAGTACAAGCAGCAGGACTCCGAGCACCTGCTGGAGACCACCGGCAAGCAGCTGCGCAAGCTGATGAGCTGGGTCAACGAGGAGGCGTAAGCCTTATGGTCGAGGGGCCGGAGCGTTTCGTTCCGGCCCCTTCGGCGAACCGTGGGTAACGCCAGGAAGCAGGCGTTGTCCAGCCCGTCCACCACGGACGGGTGATCCTTCCGCAGCGGCGTAAAACGATACGCGCGACGCCACTACACTGCTGCACAACAATCGCGTCAGGCCCACAGCGTCGTGCGTCTTCCACGCGGCTAGCAACCCTCCACCGCCTGCGGCCGTCGGGACGGCCGTCCGCATTGGACTTGTGAGGACTCACGTGAGCTCGTACCCCAGTCGAAAAGCCACGGTACTCATCGCTGAGGAGCTGTCGCCCGCGACCGTCGACGCCCTTGGCCCGGACTTCGAGATCCGGCACTGCAACGGCGCGGACCGCGCCGAGCTGCTGCCCGCGATCGCCGATGTCGACGCCATCCTGATCCGCTCCGCGACGAAGATCGACGCCGAGGCCGTCGCCGCCGCGAACAAGCTGAAGGTCGTCGCACGGGCCGGCGTGGGCCTGGACAACGTGGACGTCTCCGCCGCCACCAAGGCCGGCGTGATGGTCGTCAACGCCCCCACCTCGAACATCGTGACCGCCGCCGAGCTGGCCTGCGGTCTGCTCCTCTCCACCGCCCGCAACATCCCGCAGGCCAACGCCGCGCTGAAGAACGGCGAGTGGAAGCGCAGCAAGTACACCGGCGTCGAGCTGGCCGAGAAGACCCTCGGTGTCGTGGGTCTGGGCCGCATCGGCGCGCTCGTCGCGCAGCGCATGTCCGCGTTCGGCATGAAGGTCGTCGCCTACGACCCCTACGTCCAGCCTGCCCGGGCCGCGCAGATGGGCGTGAAGGTGCTGTCGCTGGACGAGCTGCTCGAGGTCTCCGACTTCATCACCGTCCACCTGCCGAAGACCCCCGAGACGCTCGGCCTGATCGGCGACGAGGCGCTGCACAAGGTCAAGCCGTCGGTCCGTATCGTCAACGCCGCGCGCGGCGGGATCGTCGACGAGGAGGCGCTGTACTCGGCGCTCAAGGAGGGCCGGGTCGCCGGTGCCGGCCTGGACGTGTACGCGAAGGAGCCGTGCACGGACTCGCCGCTGTTCGAGCTGGACCAGGTCGTCTGCACCCCGCACCTGGGTGCCTCGACGGACGAGGCGCAGGAGAAGGCGGGCATCGCCGTCGCCAGGTCCGTGCGTCTCGCGCTCGCCGGTGAGCTGGTCCCGGACGCGGTGAACGTCCAGGGCGGTGTCATCGCCGAGGACGTCAAGCCGGGTCTGCCGCTCGCCGAGAAGCTCGGCCGCATCTTCACCGCGCTCGCGGGTGAGGTCGCGGTCCGTCTCGACGTCGAGGTGTACGGCGAGATCACCCAGCACGATGTGAAGGTGCTCGAACTGTCCGCGCTCAAGGGCGTGTTCGAGGACGTCGTGGACGAGACGGTCTCGTACGTCAACGCCCCGCTGTTCGCCCAGGAGCGCGGTGTCGAGGTGCGCCTGACCACCAGCTCGGAGGCCACGGACCACCGCAACGTCGTCACCGTGCGCGGCACGCTCGCCGGTGGCGAGGAGGTCTCGGTGTCCGGCACGCTGGCCGGTCCGAAGCACCACCAGAAGATCGTGGCGGTGGGCGACTACGACGTGGACCTGGCGCTGGCGGACCACATGGTCGTGCTGCGCTACACCGACCGCCCGGGCGTGGTCGGCACGCTCGGCCGCATCCTCGGCGAGGCCGGCATCAACATCGCGGGCATGCAGGTGTCCCGCGACATCGCCGGCGGCGAGGCCCTTGCGGTCCTCACGGTCGACGACACGGTGCCGCAGAACGTCCTCACCGAGGTGGCCGAGGAGATCGGCGCGACGTCCGCCCGCTCGGTGAACCTGGTCTGAGGTAACCGTTCGTTTTGAGGTGACCGTCGGCTGAAGTCGCCGTCCCTGGGGGCTGCCGCCCCCAGACCCCCGCTTCGGCCTTGACGGCCTCGTCCTCAAACGCCGGGCGGGCTGAAAAATTCAGCCCGCCCGGCGTTTTTCTGTACGGGGAGTGTCAGACAGCGACCTCCTCCGCCTCCGGCTCCCGAACCTGCACCCGGCGCAGTGTCGCCGCCGCTGCGACCGCGGCCCCCGCCAGCAGCACCGCCCCCGCGATCGCCGCTCCCTGCATCCCGCTGGTGAACGCCTCCCGGGCCGCCGTCGCCAGTGCGTCGCCCGCGCCTGACGGGAGCCGGCCGGCGACGGCCAGCGCGCCGCCCAGCGTCTCGTGGGCCGGAGCCGGGGCCGAGGACGGAATGTCGTGGCGGTAGATCGCCGTACCGATGGAGCCGAGGACCGCCATACCGAGGGCGCCGCCGAACTCCGCACCCGTCTCCAGGAGCGAGGACGCCGCACCCGCCCGCTCGGCCGGGGCCGCCCCCATGGCCAGGTCCGTCATCTGCGAGATGACCATGACGATCCCGGAGGCGAGGACGCCGCACGCGACCAGCACCAGCCAGAGGGAGTCCGTGCCGGCCAGGGCGAGCATTCCGTATCCGGCGGCTGCGATGGCGAAGCCGGCGGTGACGACGTAGGCCCGGTTGACGCCCTTCTGGACCAGCTGGGTCGCGATCGGGGCCGTCATACCGATCGGCACCGAGGGGAGCAGCGCCCACAGGGCCGCCTCCAGCGCGCTCTTGCCGAGCACCGACTCCAGGTACTGCGTGGTGAAGAAGGCCGAGCCCATCATCCCGAACGAGGAGACCAGGTTCAGTACGACGGCGGGGGCGAAGCCACGGCCTCGGAACAGGGCCGGGGAGATCATCGGGGAGACCGCCGTGCGCTGGCGATGGACGAAGAGCGCGGCGAAGAGCAGGCCGACGGTGATCGAGACGACGTACTGGACGTGCCAGCCCTCCGACGGGATCTCCTTCAGTCCGTAGATCACGGGGAGCACCGAGGCCATCGACAGCGGGACGCTCAGCCAGTCGAAGCGGCCGGGCTCGGGGTCCCTGGACTCGGGCAGCAGGAGCGGGCCGAGGACCAGGAGCAGGGCCATCGCCGGCAGGTTGACCAGGAAGACCGAGCCCCACCAGAAGTACTGGACCAGGAGGCCGCTCATCACCGAGCCGAGCGCGATGCCGGCCGTCATCACCCCGGACCACACGCCGATCGCCTTCGCGCGCTCGGCGGGGTTCGTGAACATCGTGCGGATCAGCGCCATCGTCGAGGGCATCAGGGTCGCGCCGCCGATGCCGAGAACCGCGCGGGCCGCGATCAGGGTCTCGGCGCTGTTGGCGTAGGCCGCGACCAGCGAGGCGGCGCCGAAGGCGGCCGCGCCGATCAGCAGCAGCCTGCGACGGCCTATGCGGTCGCCGAGCGAGCCCATCGTCATCAGCAGGCCGGCGAGGACGAAGGCGTAGATGTCGAAGATCCACAGCTGCTGGGTCCCGCTCGGCCTGAGGTCCGCGCTGATCGCCGGGATCGCGAAGTAGAGGACCGAGACGTCCATCGAGACCAGCAGCAGCGGAAGCATCAGGACGCCGAGCGCGGTCCATGCGCGGCGGCCGGCGCGGGCGCCGTCGGCGCCCGGGGTGGTGGTCGTGCTCGTCGGGTTCGTCATGCCAAGGACTGTACGGGCGTCTTAAACGCTTGTCTAGTACGTTTGTTTAATACGTTCGTATGGGACGGATGTCTGAATCGGGGTAGAGTGGCGGCATGGGACACCGTGAGGATCTGCTCGAAGGCGCCAAGCGCTGCCTGCTGGAGAAGGGGTTCGTGCGCACCACGGCCCGTGACATCGTCAAGGAGTCGGGGACCAACCTGGCGTCGATCGGCTACCACTACGGGTCGAAGGACGCGCTGCTGGTGCAGGCGTATGTCTCGCTGGTCGAGGAGACGGGGCACCGCTTCGAGCCCGGTGGGGAAGGGCTCGAGGCGTTCTCGGCGCCGGCCGGGTCGCTGAAGCGCTTCGGGGAGGTGTGGACGTACATCATCCGTGCCCTGCCCGAGTCGCGCGCCATTTGGCTGCTGAGCTTCGAGCTGATCCTCCAGGGCGACCGGCTTCCGGAGGTGCGCCGCATGCTCGTCGAGGCACAGAAGCAGGCGCTCTCCGGGCTCGTGCCCCTGTTCAGCGACGTCCCGGAGGCGGAGCTCGACGAGGAGACCATCAACAGCGAGGGCCGCCTCTACCAGACCCTCCTTCAGGGGCTCATGGTGCAGTGGGTCTTCGACCCGGACACCGCGACCGACGCGGACCAGCTCACCGAGGGACTGCGCCGGGTGATCGCCGGCGCCACGAAGGCTCCCGACGCCCCTTAGGGCCTGTTCTGAGTTCCCCGCCTGCGCCCCGACGCCCGGCACGCACTCCCACTCTCGGCTTCTCCCCCACTCTCGGCTTCGCTCGAGCGGGGGGACCCCCATGAGCGGGGGAGTGCGTGCCGAACGCCGCTGCGCCCGCGCTCCGCGCGGACGACGCGGAACTCAGAACAGGCCCTGGAGCCGCGCCCCCTTCAGCGCCATGTGCAGCAGCAGCCGGTCCTCCCCGTCGTCCAGGTCCAGGCCGGTGAGCTGTTCGACGCGGGACAGGCGGTAGTACAGGGTCTGGCGGTGGATGCCCAGTTCGGCGGCCGTGCGGCCCGCCTGGCCCGCACAGTCCAGGAACACCTCGGCCGTGCGGGCGAGTTCGCGGTGGGTGGGGGACAGCAGGGCCTGTACGGCCGGGTCATGGGCCGCCTGGGGCGGGAGCGACGTCAGCAGGCGGTACGGCCCGATGGCCGACCACTGTGCGACCGGGCCGAACCGTGACTCCGCCAGGGCCGCGCGGGCGGCCCCCGACGCCTCCTGCCAGGCGGTGCCCAACTCCGCGAGGCCGTGGCGCGCACCGGCCACGCCGGCCGCCCGCCCCGCGCCCCACGTGCCCTCCGCCTCCCGCAGCAGCCGCGTGGCCGCCGTCAGCGCCGGGGTCAGGACATCCGCCGAGCGCAGCCGCACCAGCAGCGCAAGGCTCTGGCCCTCCCCCACTGCCTCAAGGGCGTGGGAGGTACCCCCCCCACCCCAGGGCACCGTGCACAGGGCGGTGGCCGCGGGCAGCGTACGGACCGAGGGGGCATCGTCCGGGTCGGCCGAGGGCCAGGGGGCGACGCACACCACCGTGTGCAGACCGTCGGCCCGCGCGCCCAGCGCCGTATGCAGCTCGGCCACTGCCATGTCCTGCTGCCAGCCGGGCTCCGCCGTGAGGACCGCGCGCAGTTCGCGCGTCAGGTCCGCGCCCGCCTGCGCCTCGTCCGCGAGCAGGTCACCGATGCGCGCGGCGATCTCCATCGCGGCGGACAACTGTGCCTCGGAGGGCCCGGGCTCGTCGGCCAGCAGCCACACATACCCGAGGACGACACTCCGATGGCGTACCGGCAGACAGATCCGTCCCCGGTAGACGCCCGCCTCCGGAGTGGGCGGGATGCGTACGGGCCCGGTGGCCCGCGCGATGCCGAAGCCCTCGAACCACTTGCGCACCGCTGCCGTGGAGCGGCGCGTGAGGATCGAGCGGGTGCGCACGGGGTCGAGGGACGCCTCGTCGAACTCGCCGTCGCTGTCGTAAGCGGCGAAAGCGATCAGCTCGAAGTCCCGGTTCTCCAGGGTCGCCGGAGCGCCGAGCAGCGCCGAGATCTCGTCGACGAGCTCCTGGTAATCGCCTCGGCCGGCCTTGAAAACATCCGCCACACGGGCATTCTCCCGCATTTTTTCACCCTCCTCATACAGATGTCTGAGATCCAGGGCACGGATGCGTGACAGCTGTCGATGGCCGACGATCGGAGGGATCCTTAGGTTTCACGGTGGTTCTCCGTGCCGTACCCGAATGGTCGGGATTCGGCCTCCTGTTGCCCTTGTGGAGGTGCCCCGTGCTGGGTCCCGTGATTCTCGCCGCGTCGCGCAGCGACCGGATCCGCCGTCTGATCTCGGCGGCCCCGGTGACCAAGCAGGTCGTCGACCGCTTCATCCCCGGCGAGACCGTCGACGAGATCGTCCCGGTCATCGAGGACCTCACCGCCCGGGGTCTCGAGCTCACCATGGACGTCGTCGGCGAGGACATCACGACCCCCGAGCAGGCCAGGGCCGCGCGCGACGCGTACCTGGAGCTGATCGACCGCCTCAAGGAGCTGGACCTCGGCACGAGGGCCGAGCTGTCGGTGAAGCTCTCGATGTTCGGCCAGTCCCTTCCCGGTGGGCACGAGCTGGCGCTCGCCAATGTCCGCCCGGTCGTCGAGGCCGCCGCCGCGATCGGTACGACGGTCACGCTGGACGCCGAGGACCACACCACCCTCGACTCGATGTTCGCCATCCACGAGGAGCTGCGGAAGGACGTCCCGGGGACCGGCTGCGTCATCCAGGCCTACCTTTTCCGCACCGAGGCCGACGCCCGCCGCCTCGCCGCGAGCGGCAGCCGCGTGCGTATCGTGAAGGGGGCGTACAAGGAGCCCGCGTCGGTCGCGTACCAGGACAAGCACGAGATCGACAAGGCGTACGTCCGCATCCTGAAGACCCTCATGGAGGGCGAGGGATACCCGATGATCGGCTCCCACGACCCGCGGCTCATCTCCATCGCGCAGGAACTCGCCCGGCGCACCGGGCGCAAGCTCGACGAGTACGAGTTCCAGATGCTGTACGGCATCCGCAGCGAGGAGCACCTGCGGCTGGCCGCCGAGGGCCACCGCATGCGCGTCTACACCGCTTACGGCACCGACTGGTACGGCTACTTCATGCGCCGTCTCGCGGAGAAGCCGGCCAACCTGCGCTTTTTCGTCCGCTCGATGATCAGCAAGGGGTGATGCGTCGGATGAGCCGCGGCTGTCGGTGTCCGAGGAGCTTCGGAGGCCAACAGCCGCCGTGCCGCGGCCGGCTGAGCCGGACCCGGATCCGTGGAAAGGAGTTACGGATCTCGTGACTCCGCCCCCGAGGGGGCTTCTCACGGGCTCGCCGCAGCGAGTTCGTGACGGTCAAGCCCTGACCGCTGCTCACCATACGCAATCGCTTCAGCTCCCCCGGGCTGGAGCCCGGGAATCACTCGGAAGAGGTACCCCATGGACGCTGTGACCCAGGTCCCCACCCCCGTCAACGAGCCGGTGCACGGCTACGCCCCCGGGTCGTCCGAGCGCGCCCGGCTGGAGGCCAGGCTCAAGGAGCTGGCCGAGAACCCGATCGACCTGCCGATGACCATCGGCGGCGAGAAGCGGATGGGCGGCGGCGAGCCGTTCCAGGTCGTGCAGCCGCACAATCACAAGGCGGTTCTCGGCACCTTCCGCAACGCCACCCAGCAGGACGCGCAGGACGCCATCGACGCGGCCCTGGCCGCGGCGCCCGCCTGGCGCGCGATGTCCTTCGACGACCGCGCGGCGATCATCCTGCGCGCGGCCGAGCTGCTGGCCGGTCCCTGGCGCGAGACCATCGCCGCCTCCACCATGCTCGGCCAGTCGAAGACCGCCCAGCAGGCGGAGATCGACGCGCCCTGCGAACTGATCGACTTCTGGCGCTTCAACGTCCACTACGCCCGCCAGATCCTGGCCGAGCAGCCCCCGGCCAACTCCCCGGGCGTCTGGAACCGACTGGACCACCGCCCGCTGGAGGGCTTCGTCTACGCGATCACCCCCTTCAACTTCTCGGCGATCGCGGGCAACCTGCCCACCGCCCCGGCTCTCATGGGCAACGTCGTCGTCTGGAAGCCGTCCCCGACGCAGACCCACGCGGCCGTTCTCCTCATGCAGCTGCTGGAGGAGGCGGGCCTGCCGAAGGGCGTCATCAACCTCGTCACCGGTGACGGTATCGAGGTCTCCAAGGTCGCCCTGGTCCACCGCGACCTCGCAGGCATCCACTTCACCGGCTCGACCAAGACCTTCCAGTACCTGTGGAAGACGGTCGGCAACAACATCGACAAGTACCGCTCGTACCCGCGCCTGGTCGGCGAGACCGGCGGCAAGGACTTCCTGGTCGCCCACCCGAGCGCGGACCGCGCGGTCCTGAAGACGGCGCTCACCCGCGGTGCCTTCGAGTACCAGGGCCAGAAGTGCAGCGCGACCTCCCGGGCGTACATCCCGGCGTCGATCTGGAACTCCGGCTTCAAGGAGGAGTTCGCGGCCGAGGTCGACTACCTCACCATGGGTGACGTCACCGACCTGTCGAACTTCATCGGCGCCGTCATCGACGAGCGTGCCTTCGCCAAGAACAAGGCCGCGATCGACCGCGCCAAGGAGGACCCGACCTGCGCGATCGTCGCGGGCGGCTCCTACGACGACTCGGTGGGCTACTTCGTGCGCCCGACCGTCATCGAGTGCACCGACCCGGAGAACGAGGTCTTCAGGACCGAGTACTTCGGCCCGGTCCTCGGTGTGCACGTCTACGAGGACGACAAGTACGACGAGATGCTGGAGCAGATGGAGTCGGTCTCCGACTACGCCCTGACCGGCTCGGTCATCGCGAACGACCGTGCCGCTGCGGCGTACACGATGGAGAAGCTCCGCTACGCGGCGGGCAACTTCTACATCAACGACAAGTCGACCGGCGCCGTCGTCGGCCAGCAGCCCTTCGGCGGCGGCCGCGCCTCCGGCACCAACGACAAGGCGGGCGCCCCGCAGAACCTGCTGCGCTGGACGCTGACCCGCGCCATCAAGGAGACGCTGGTCCCGCCGACGGACTACACGTACCCGCACATGGGCTGAGCCTCTGCCCCTTGAGGTTCCGGGCCAGGAAGTCGTCCATCGGGGCGGCGACCTGGCCCGCGTGCGTTTCCAGAGCGAAGTGGCCGGTGGGGAGGAGATGGGTCTCGGCGTTCGGCAGGTCCCGAGGGAAGGCGAGGGCGCCCGCCGGGACGAAGATCTCGTCGTGGCCGCCCCACTGCATCATGTACGCGCCCGTCGGTGCCGTCGCGGCCGACTCATGGCGCATAAAGGGCAGTTCGTTGTCGGCGCGGCGGGCGCCCGGGAGGGCGCTTGCACCCGCGGGGAGGGTGAAGGCGGAGGTCTCGCGCAGGACGTCGCCCTCGTACTGCGGCAGGACATAGCGGGGGCGACGCTGTCCCGGGCGTCCCGGGCGTCCCGGGCGTCCCGGGCGTCCCGGGCGACCAGGTCGAGCCGGGCGCCCGTCGCCGTACGGAAGCGGAAGCGGGACCCGGTCATGCGGACAACGCGCAGACGGGACTTGCCTGTTGGCATCGTGTACCGCTCGGAGACGGTCCGGCCGCTGCGGCCGATCAGGCTCAACCCTTTGGAGGGGTCCGTGCGGAGCACAGCGTCAGGACGGTGGCGCGGAGTCGTGGGGCGATACTGGTCGGATGACCACCCGACTCCGTACCGCCCACACCGCGGACCTCGCCCCTGCCGAACTCCGCGCCGCCCGCGCCCTGTTGGACGAGGCCTTCGAAGGCGGCTTCAGTGACGAGGACTGGGAGCACGGACTGGGCGGGATGCATGTGCTCGTCGAGGACGGACGGGGGCTTGCCGCGCACGGGTCGGTCGTTCAGCGGCGCGTCGGGTATGGCGGTCGCTGGCTGCGCGTCGGGTACGTCGAGGCCGTGGGTGTCCGTGGCGATGTGCGCCGTACGGGACTCGGCGGCCGTGTGATGGCCGAGCTGGAGCGGATCGTGGACGGGGCCTACGACCTGGGTGCGCTCTCCGCGAGCGCCGCCGGTGCCCCCCTGTACACCGCCCGCGGCTGGCAGCTCTGGCCCGGCCGCGTCTGCGCCCTCGGCCCCGACGGCGTTGTGCACCTCCCCGACGAGGAGGGCTCCACCTTCGTGCGCCCCGCTGCCGCGGGCCCCCTCGATCCGGTGCATGAGGTGGTCTTCGACTGGCGGGACGGGGACGTGCTCTGACCGTCGCCGCTGGCGTATCGGAATGTCCGCAGGTCGCGGGCGTGTGACCCAATCCACCGTCTCAGATAGTAGGAAGTCCGAGTAATTGTGGAGACAGATGCCCGGTCCTCGCTTAGCTTTGTAGAAGCCGAACGTCTCGCTCGATCAAGCGAATGGCGGTCGAGAGCCGGGCCCCGTGCAGGCAACCCCTGCGGCACCGCTCCCCGCCCTCCGGCGTCTCGTAACCCCTTTTTCCGCACTCCCGGATCATCGAAGGAGTCGATCCCCCATGGCCGAGACGACCGCCCGCCGCCGAGTCCGTCACCTTTCCCGTACGAGCGAGTCCGACCGGAAGAACGCCGCCGCCGCGCTCCAGCGCGCCCTCGACCGCAGGGACAACGGCGGAGAGACCGGCCACTGAGCCGCAGCTTCAGCCGGTCACCGAGCCGCAGCATCACCCATAAGGCCGCCGTGTCCCCCGCAAGGGGCCGGCGTCACCCATTCAGCCGGGAGCCGCACCCGCACGGGGTGCGGCGCGGTCGGGCGCCCCGCGTCACGTTCCGCGCCGCACCTCGAAATGGTCGATCCGCTCTCCGCTCTGGGCGAGTGCCGACACCGTCAGCCTCGGAGCCGTACCGCTGACCGCCTCCACCGAGAGGAACGAGAAACCGGCATACCGGACGCGCGACCACTCCACGGTCTCCGCCTTCCGCTTCCGCGATCTCGTCCAGTGGAAGCTGTCCACCGACTCGCGGTCGTCGACGTGCCCCTCGTAGCTGTCCTTGACGCCCGCGGGAAAGCCGTAGAGGTCCTTCCCGCCGCCGCCCGCGGTGACGTAGACGATTCCGTCCCGGGTCGGATCGGTCGACGCGCCGATCGGCAGCGGCCTGCCGACGGCCCCGTCCTTGACGGCGTCGGTCCGCTCGTACACATGGTTGTGCCCGTTGATCACCAGATCCACCTGGTGCTTGGCGAACAGCGGCAGCCATTCGGCGCGTACGCCGCCGTCGGACGCGTGCGTGGACGTCGAGTACGCGCAGTGATGGAAGAAGACGACGACGAAGTCGACCGCCTTGTCCGCCCGCAGTTCACCGAGCCGCCTGTCCAGCCATTTCGTCTGCTTCCCGTCCGTGTGGCCGAAGTTGGCGGGGATCTCGTACGAGACGTCGTTCGCGTCGAGGGCGACGACGCCCACGTTGCCGTAGACGAACGAATAGACCCCCGGCGCCTTCGCCGGGTCGAAGCCGCTGTCCGGGAGCGACCAGCGGGCCACCTGACCGCCGTACCCGTCCGGGGAGTACCAGGCCTCCATGTCGTGGTTCCCGGTCGTCACCATCCACGGCACGGACTTCGCCACCGACTCGGTCTGCGCCAGGAACGTGTCCCAGGAGACCGGGTCGTAGGCGTCCGACTTCCTGCCCGTGCCGCTCGTGTCCGCGTAGCAGATGTCACCCGCGTGGAGGTGGAAGGCGGGGTTCTGACGCAGCAGCACCTGGTCGTTGGTGCGCGCGCTCGGGCCGATGCCCTGGTCGCCGAAGGCGGTGAACACGAAGCGGTCGGTGCTCATGGGCGCCGTACGGAAGGACCCGATGGTCGACCTGTACTGCGGGGAGGCGGGGTCGAAGCCGTCGTGGCCGACGCCGTAGTAGTACGTCGTGCCGGGCCGAAGGCCGTCCAGCGCCGCGTGCAGGTAGTACTGCTCGACCGCCGGCCGTTCCCCCGCAATACCCGGGGTGTGCAGATCGCGCACCTCGGCCTCGATCTTCCGGCTCAGCTCGTCGGGCCTCGGTCCCACCCGCACATACGGCTTCTTCACCGCGAACGGCACCTGCCAGGAGATCCGCATCTGGGTCTTCGGGTCCGCGCCGAAGGCGAGATGACGGCCCACTGGGGTGACGGCCGAGCCGTGCACCCGGGACGTCGCGGAGGGCGGGCCCGCGCTCGTGCGGCGCGCGCCCGGGACGGAGCAGCCGGTCAGTAGCCCGCCTGCCACCGCGCCCGCGGTCACCAGCGCGCCGCGCCGGGACAGCCGCGAGCGCAGGAACTCGTGCTGCTCCGCCATGCTCAAACGGCGTGCGAGGTGCGGCGGAATGCCGACATCGGGGGTGTCCATGGGAAAGTACTTCCCATGGACACCCCAACACCCGCCACACGTACGGGTGAACGCGCCGTGACGCGGTGATGCCGCCTGTCCGTATCCCGGACAGCCCGTGTCATTCCATGGGACAAGGAGTACGGTGCCGTCATGTCTCGCAGCATCAATCTCGCAGTGATTCCCGGTGACGGCATCGGCCAGGAGGTCGTGGCCCAGGGGCTGAAGGTCCTCTCCGCCGTCCTTCCGCAGGATGTGAAGCTGGAGACCAAGGAGTACGACTTCGGCGCCCGGCGCTACCACGCCACCGGTGAGACCCTCACCGACGCCGACCTGGAGCAGCTCAAGCAGCACGACGCGATCCTGCTCGGCGCCATCGGCGACCCCTCGGTCCCCTCCGGCGTCCTGGAGCGCGGCTTCCTGCTCAAGCTCCGCTTCGCCTTCGACCACCACGTCAACCTGCGGCCCTCCAAGCTGCTCCCGGGCGTCGAGACCCCGCTCGCGGGCCAGCCCGAGATCGACTTCGTCGTGGTCCGCGAGGGCACCGAAGGCCCGTACACGGGCAACGGTGGGACCATCCGCACCGGCACCCCGCACGCGGTCGCCACCGAGGTCTCGCTGAACACCGCCTTCGGCATCGAGCGTGTCGTGCGCGACGCCTACGCACGCGCGCAGGCCCGCCCCCGCAAGAAGCTGGCCCTCGTCCACAAGAACAACGTGCTGGTGCACGCCGGTCATCTGTGGACGGACATCTTCAACAAGGTGGGCGAGGAGTTCCCCGAGGTCACCACCGAGTACATGCACGTGGACGCGGCGACGATCTATCTCGTCACGCAGCCCGAGCGTTTCGACGTGATCGTCACCGACAACCTCTTCGGCGACATCATCACCGACCTGGCCGCCGCCATCTCCGGCGGAATCGGGGTCGCGGCCTCCGGCAACATCAACCCGTCCGGCGAGTTCCCGTCGATGTTCGAGCCCGTGCACGGCTCGGCGCCCGACATCGCGGGCCAGGGCAAGGCCGACCCGTCGGCCACCGTCCTGTCCGTCGCCCTCCTGCTGCGCCACCTCGGCTACGAGTCCGAGGCCGCCCGCATCGAGGAGGCCGTCTCCGCCGACCTCGCGGAGCGCGTGGGCAAGCCCGCCCGCAGCACCGACGAGATCGGTGACGCGCTCGCCGTACGAGTAGCCGGCTGACCCTTCCCCAAGCTCTCGGCTTCGCTCGAGCAGGGGAGACCCCAAGCCCCTCACACCTCTTGAGTAAGGCCGCCGGGTCGCAATCGCGCCCGGCGGCTTTTCCATGCCCCCCGCCGGGTGTCACCATCTATTCACCCCTGGGCAAGCCCAAGGGCCGCATTCAGACCGCTATGTCCACGGTCCCCCGCTTGCGATAATCGGACGCGGAGCCGCGGAATGAGGGAATGCTCGGACGTCCTAACACTGGCCACTGGCAGTGCGGACGTGAGCGCGGCCCGTCACGACAACCGGTGAAGGACAACCACACATGACGACGCCCACGATCGAGCTGAAGCCCTCCTCCAACCCGCTGTCCGACGCGGAGCGGGAGGCGATCCTGGCCAACCCCGGGTTCGGCCGCCACTTCACCGACCACATGGTGACGATCAAGTGGACCGAGGGACGGGGCTGGCACGACGGCCAGCTCGTTCCGTACGGCCCGCTCTCCCTGGACCCCGCGAACATGACCCTGCACTACGCGCAGGAGATCTTCGAGGGCCTCAAGGCGTACCGCCGGCCCGACGGCTCGGTCGCCACCTTCCGCCCGGAGATGAACGCCCGTCGCTTCCAGCGCTCCGCCCACCGCCTGGGGATGCCCGAACTGCCGGTCGAGACCTTCATCGAGGCCTGCGACGTCCTCGTCCAGCAGGACATGGCGTGGGTCCCGGCGCACGGCGGTGAGGAATCCCTCTACCTGCGCCCCTTCATGATCGCCACCGAGGTCGGCCTCGGTGTGAAGCCGGCCAACGAGTACCTCTTCCTCGTCATCGCCTCCCCGGCCGGCGCCTACTTCGCGGGCGGCGTGAAGCCCGTCTCCATCTGGCTCTCCGAGGACCGTGTCCGCGCGGTCCCCGGCGGTATGGGCGACGCCAAGACGGGCGGCAACTACGCGGCATCCCTGCTCGCCCAGGCCGAGGCGGCGGCCAAGGGCTGCGACCAGGTCTGCTACCTCGACGCCGTGGAGCACAAGTGGGTCGAGGAACTGGGCGGGATGAACCTGTACTTCGTGTACGGGAACAAGATCGTCACGCCCTCGCTCACCGGCTCGATCCTGGAGGGCGTCACGCGTGACTCGCTGCTGACGGTCGCCCGCGACCTCGGCTACGAGGCCGAGGAGGGCCGCGTCTCCATCGACCAGTGGCAGGCCGACGCCGAGAGCGGCACCCTCACCGAGGTCTTCGCCTGCGGCACCGCGGCGGTCATCACCCCGGTCGGCACGGTCAAGCGCACCGGCGCCGAGTGGAAGCAGTCGGGCGGCGAGCCGGGCGAGGTCACGCTCAAGCTCCGCGAGGCCCTCCTCGACATCCAGCGCGGCACACGCGAGGACAGCCACGGCTGGATGCACAGGCTCGGCTGATCCTCGGGCACGTTCAGGGCCGCTCCGGACTCCGCGTCCGGAGCGGCCCTTTTGTACGCCCCGCTTTGAGTGACACTCAATAAATGCTTCCATTCCTGATGGAAACCGTGACTTTCACGTGCCTTGCATTTAGAGTGATGCTCTAAGAAAGCAATGTTGCGAGGAGGTGCCGCCCCGTGAGACTCACCCCCACGGAACGCGACCGGCTGCTGCTCTTCGGAGCCGCCGAGCTGGCCCGTGCCCGCCGGGCGCGCGGTCTGCGGCTCAACGTGCCGGAGGCCACCGCCCTGATCGCCGACACGGTGTGCGAGGCGGCCCGCGACGGAGTCCGGCTCGCGGAGGCCGTCGAACGCGCCCGGGCCGTGCTCGGCCCGGACGACGTCCTGCCGGGTGTCGCGGACGTGGTCACGGAGGTGCACGTCGAGGCCGTCTTCGACGACGGCTCACGACTCGCGGTCGTCAGCGACCCCATCGGGACAGGGCTGGGGGACCGGGCCCCGGGCGCACTGCTGCCGGGGCCGGAGCACGCCGAGCCCGAGGCGGTGCTCCGGCTGACGGTCACGAACACCGCGGCCGTCCCCGTCTCCGTCACCTCCCACTTCCACTTCTTCGAGGCCAACCCGCGGCTCGACTTCGACCGCGAGAAGGCCTACGGCATGCGGCCGGCGGTGCCCGCCGGGTCGTCGGTGCGGTTCGGGCCCGGCGAGCGCGTCGAGGTCGGGCTTCTGCCGATCGGGGGCGACCGCATCGCGATCGGCTTCGCCGGGCTCGTCGACGGGCCGCTCGACATGCCGGGGGCGAAGGAGGAGGCCCTGCGCCGGGCCGCCGCCTGCGGATATCTGGGAGTCGGCCGATGAATCCGTACGAGTACGCCGCCACCCACGGACCCCGCGCCGGTGACCGCATCCGGCTCGGCGACTCCGGGCTGGTCGTGCGGATCGAGTCCGACGCACAGAAGTACGGCGACGAATTCCTCGCCGGCTTCGGCAAGACGGCCCGCGACGGGCTGCACCTCAAGGCCGCGGCCGTGCGCGAGACGTGTGACATCGTCATCAGCAACGTGGTCGTGATCGACGCGGTCCAGGGGATCAGGAAGGTCTCCATCGGGATCCGGGAGGGCCGGATCCATGCGATCGGGCGCGCGGGGAACCCCGACACGCTCGACGGGGTCGACGTCGTGGTCGGGACAGGTACGTCGATCGTGTCCGGCGAAGGGCTGATCGCCACCGCCGGCGCCGTCGACACACATGTGCATCTGCTGTCGCCGCGGATCATGGAGGCCTCGCTGGCCTCCGGCGTGACCACGATCATCGGTCAGGAGTTCGGGCCGGTGTGGGGCGTCGGCGTCAACTCGCCGTGGGCGCTGCGGCACGCGTTCAACGCGTTCGACGCCTGGCCGGTCAACATCGGTTTCCTGGGCCGGGGTTCGTCGTCCGGTCCCGCACCCCTCGTCGAAGCGCTGGCCGAGGGCGGCGCCTGCGGGTTCAAGGTGCACGAGGACATGGGCGCCCACACCCGCGCCCTGGACACCGCCCTGCGTGTCGCCGAGGAGCACGACGTGCAGGTCGCCCTGCACAGCGACGGTCTGAACGAATGCCTGACCGTCGAGGACACGCTCCGCGTCCTCGATGGCCGCACCATCCACGCCTTCCACATCGAGGGCTGCGGCGGCGGTCATGTGCCGAACGTGCTGAAGATGGCAGGTGTGCCGAACGTCATCGGCTCCTCCACCAACCCCACCCTGCCCTTCGGCCGGGACGCCGTCGCCGAGCACTACGGCATGATCGTCTCCGTCCATGATCTGAAGACCGACCTGCCGGGCGACGCCGCCATGGCCCGCGACCGCATACGCGCCGGGACCATGGGCGCCGAGGACGTGCTGCACGACCTGGGCGCGATCGGCATCACCTCGTCGGACGCCCAGGGAATGGGCCGCGCGGGCGAGACCGTACGGCGTACCTTCGCGATGGCCGGGAAGATGAAGGCCGAGTTCGGCGCACCCGAGGACCATGACAACGAACGGGTCCTGCGCTACATCGCCAAGCTGACCATCAACCCCTCCATCGCGCACGGCCTCTCCCACGAGGTCGGCTCCATCGAGGCCGGCAAACTTGCCGACATCGTGCTGTGGCGCCCGGAGTACTTCGGCGCCAAGCCGCAGCTCGTGCTGAAGGCCGGCTTCCCGGCGTACGGAGTGGTGGGCGACCCCAATGCGGCCACCGACACCTGCGAACCCCTGGTGCTGGGCCCGCAGTTCGGCGCGCACGGCGCGACCCCGGCCGACATCTCGGTCGCGTTCGTCGCGCGGGCGGCCCTGGACCAGGGCCACGACACGATGCCGACCCGTCGTCGCAGGGTCGCCGTCCACGGCACCCGCGGCATCGGCCCCGCCGATCTGCGCCACAACTCCCGTACCGGAGCGGTCGACGTGGACCGGCGCACCGGTCTGGTCACCCTCGACGGCGAGCCGATCCGTTCCGAGCCCGCCGACTCGGTGTCCCTCAACCGCCTGTACTTCCTCTGAGGACCCATCATGTCTGCTGCCGCCGACGGCTTCCGCATGCCCGCCGAATGGACCCCGCACGAGCGCACCTGGATGGCGTGGCCGGGCCCCAACCAGACCTTCGACGACCCCGACGGCCTCGCCGCCGCCCGCGCGGCCTGGGCCTCCGTCGCCCGGGCGGTCCGCCGCTTCGAACCGGTCACCGTGGTCTGCGGCCCCGGCCGGTCCGCCGGGGCGCGGACCCTGCTGGGTGACGGCATCGACACCGTCGAACGGGACCTCGACGACGCCTGGATGCGCGACATCGGCCCGACCTTCCTCACCAACGGGAGTGAACTCGCCGCCGTGAACTGGACGTTCAACGGCTGGGGCGCCCAGGACTGGGCCCGCTGGGAGCACGACGCGAAGATCGCCGCGCATGTCTCGGACCTCGCGGGCGCGCGCACGTACGCCTCGCGGCTCGTCAACGAGGGCGGCGCGATCCATGTCGACGGCGAGGGGACCGTCCTGCTCACGGAGACCGTGCAGCTCGGCCCCGAGCGGAACCCCGGCTGGTCGCGGGAGCAGGTCGAGGCGGAGATACATGCCCACCTCGGCACCCGCAAAGCGATCTGGCTGCCGCGCGGACTGACCGCCGACTATCCCCCGTACGGCTTCGGCACCCTCGGCCATGTCGACATCGTCGCCGCCTTCGCCCGCCCGGGGGTCGTGGTCGCCCACCACCAGCCGGACCCGGCGCACCCCGACCACGAGGTGACGAAGGAGGTCATAGGAACCCTGAAATCCGCCACCGACGCCCGCGGCCGTCGCCTGGAGGTCGTCGAGGTACCCGCCCCGACGGTCCTGGAGGCGGACGGCCACTGGGCCGACTACTCCTACATCAACCACTACCTCTGCAACGGCGGCGTCGTACTGTGCGGCTTCGACGACCCACGGGACGAGATCGCGGCCGGTATATTCCGTCGCCTGTTCCCCGAGCGGACGGTGACGCTGGTGGACGCCCGTACGGTCTTCGCGGCCGGGGGCGGCATCCACTGCATCACCCAGCAGCAGCCGAAGATCTAGGAGTCAGGGATGGCCGGTGCGCGGAAGAACGCGCCGCCCCGCGAGGACGTCCTCGCCGCCGCCATGGAGATGATCGCCGAGCTCGGTCTGGAGAAGCTCACCATGGCGGCGCTCGGCCGGGAGGTCGGGATGAGCAGCGGCCATCTCCTCTACTACTTCCACTCCAAGGACGAACTGCTCCTGCAGACCCTGGAGTGGAGCGAGGGCCGGCTGGGCGCCGAGCGCGGACGCCTTCTCAGCCGGCCGGTCCCGGCGCGCGAGCGGCTCGATGCGTACGTCGACCTGTACGTGCCCGACGGTCATCGCGACCCGCACTGGACGCTCTGGCTGGAGGTCTGGAACCGCTCGCAGAACGCCGACGAAGACGCCCGCGACCGCCAGGCCGCCATCGAGGGCGCCTGGCACCGCGACCTGGTGGCGCTGCTCGCCGAGGGCGTGTCGAGGGGGGAGTTCCGGGCGGTCGACCCGGACCGGTTCGCCACCCGGTTGCGCGCCCTCCTCGACGGATTCTCCATCCACGTGGCCATCGGCCTGCGCGGCACGGACCGGGAGCAGGTCCTTGGCCACGTAAGGGAGTTTCTGGACGAGTCCCTGGGCTGACCACCGACCCCCGCGCTCGCGGACACGCGATCATCCGCCCGGGTTGTACGTAATCGAACGCATTGACCCGAGGTGCGTGGTGCGGCTGCAATCGGACGAGCCCTCGGCGCAGGGCCGGGGGACAGGGGGAAGACAGGATTCCAGGGGGAAATCATGTCCATTGCGGTACCTGCGTCCTTGGGCGCCACCGCCCCACGGCACCCGGGCCGACGGTGCCTCCACGGCCGCCGGAGTCACCCCGAACGGCCGCTTCGTCGCCTTCCGCTCCTCGGCGACCAACCTGGTGCCCGAAGGCATCACGCATCCGGGAACCTTCGCGTATGTGCGTGACCTGCGCACCGGCCGCGTCCAGCATCTCCCGGGCGCGGCGGCCCGCGCCGTCGGCCCCGACGGGCGCCGCCTCCTCTACGCCGACCCGCAGTCCGCCCTGCATCTGCACGATCTGCGTACCGGAGCCGACCGCGTCGTCGCCGACGCGTCGGACGCGGCGAGCGCCCTCGCCGGCGCGGTGAGCGACAGCGGCGCGGTCTTCTCCTCGGCCGCGGCCGACCTCGTCTCCGGCGACACCGACGGCGTCTCGGACGTCTTCGTCCGCCGCACCCGCTGAACCCACGCCTCACACAGTGCGCTTCACACCCCTTGGGGGACATCCATGGCATCCGTACACCGCACCACCCTGCGCACGGCCTGCACCGGCGCCCTGGCCGCCCTGCTCGGCGCCACCGCCTTCCTCGGTACCGCGAACGCCCGGCCCCATGCGCCCCGCATCGAGCGGGTCAGCCTCACGGCCGACTTGAAGGAGGCGGACGGCCCCTCGTCCGGCGGCGCGATCAGCGACAACGGGCGCCTCGTGGCGTTCGTGTCCGCGGCGGACAACCTGGGCTGCAGCACCTATATGCGCTGCATGCAGGTCAGAGACCTGGCCACCGGAGCGGTGACCACCGTCAAGGAGGGCGGCGGCCTCTGGACCGGGCCGACGATGAGCGGCGACGGCCGGCACATCGGCTACTCGGCGGGCAACCGCTACCCCGCTCCCTACCTCTACGACCGCACGACCGGACAGTCCCAGCGCATCTGGCCCGCCACCGCACCGGGGGACGTCGAACTGGGCGAGGTACAGGCGATCAGCCGGCACGGCGACCACATCGTGTACACGCTCGGCAACCGCCACGGGCCCGCCTTCACCCGCTACCTGTTCGTCCGCGACACGGCCACCGGCACGGACGAACTGCTCTCGGGCGCCGACGAGCCGCCGAAGTCGTGGGCGGCGTCGATCAGCGCGGACGGCACCGTAGTGGCGTACATGACGCTCTCCACCAGCGACGAACCCGCGGACACCGCGCATGTCTTCGTCGTCGACCGCACCACCGGCCGCAAGGTCCAGGCCGACGCCGGGATCGGCCAGGGGCAACTGGTCCAGTTGAGCGACAACGGGCGGTACGTGGTCTTCACCGCCCGGGGCGGCACGTACGTCCGCGACCTCCACACCGGACACCTGCGCCGCGTCGCCGACGCCCCCGCGCAGTCGGCGAGCCGCGACACCCGTTACCTGCTGCTGTCCGGCACCGACGGGCTGCGTCTGTTCGACCGGCACACCGGCCGGACCGTGGGCGTGGGCCCGGCCGGGTCCCAGTCCGTGCCCGGAGCCGTGAGCGCCGGCGGACGGGCGGTGGTCTTCGGTTCGGCCGCCGCCGACCTCGTACCGGACGACACGAACGGCGTAGCGGACGTGTTCGTACGCCTACTGCGGTGAGATACCGGTCATCTGCCGTTCCGTCATGAACGCAATGAACGAAACCCGAGGCGCTCTTGTCGCACCCGCGAACGCCCGGCACGTTACGGCTCATGGGACGAGAGCATTGGAAGAGGATCTGGATCGCGTCGGCCGGCAACATGGTGGAGTGGTACGACTGGTTCGTCTACGCGAGCTTCGCCACCTACTTCGCCGGGGCCTTCTTCCCCGACGGGAACCCCACGGCCCAACTCATGAACACCGCAGGCATCTTCGCGGTCGGCTTCTTCATGCGCCCGGTCGGCGGCTGGCTGCTCGGCCGGGTCGGTGACCGCAAGGGCCGCAAGGCGGCGCTGACCCTCACGGTCATGTTGATGTCCGCCTCGGCGATTCTCATCACGATCGCGCCGACGTACGCCGTCGCGGGGTACGGCGGCGCGTTCGTGCTGCTCGTCGCCCGCCTGCTGCAAGGCCTGTCGGTGGGCGGCGAGTACGCGGCCAGCGCGACGTATCTGACGGAGGCGTCCGACCCTCGTCGGCGCGGCTTCGCCTCCAGCTTCCAGTACGTCTCGATGACCGCGGGCCAGATCGTCGGCCTCGGCCTGCAGATCGTCCTCCAGCGCACGATGTCCGACGACGCACTGCACAGCTACGGCTGGCGCATCCCGTTCGTGGTGGGCGCGCTCGGCGCGGCGGTGGTCTTCTACCTGCGGCGGAACATGCTGGAGACGGAGGTGTACGAGGCCGACGAGAGCGGCGGCGAGGAGCGCGGCACCCTGCGCGCGCTGTGGCAGCACAAGCGCGAGGCCTTCCTGGTGATCGCCCTGACCATGGGCGGCACGGTCGCGTACTACACGTACACCACCTATCTCACCAAGTACCTGTCGAACTCCGCGGGCCTCTCCAAACAGACCGCGACCCTTGTCTCCTTCACCGCGCTGATCGTCTTCGCCTGCCTCCAGCCGCTCGCGGGCCGGCTCTCCGACCGGATCGGCCGCCGCCCGCTGCTGATCACCTTCGCGGTCGGCTCGACCTTCCTCACGGTCCCGATCATGACGATGCTGAAGCACGCGGGCAGTTACTGGCCCGCCCTCGGCCTCTCGCTCCTGGCCCTGGTCGTGGTCACCGGCTACACCTCGATCAACGCATGCGTGAAGGCGGAGCTGTTCCCGACGGGCATCCGTGCCCTGGGTGTCGCCCTTCCCTATGCCATCGCCAACGCCCTCTTCGGCGGCACGGCGGAATACGTGGCGCTGTGGTTCAAGAACGCGGGTGCCGAGTCCGGCTTCTACTGGTACGTGGCGGGCTGCGCGGCCGTGTCCCTCGTCGTGTACGTCACCATGCCGGAGACCAGGGACCTGGACCTGACCCGGATGAAGGACACGGATCCGACGTCCCTGACGCCCGCATCCTGAGACAGTCGTGAGCGCGGGGGGCGGAATGTGCCAGACTGCCCCCGTGCTCTCGTTCGCCATGATTATTGGCAGCAGGCGCGCCGGTCCGCAGTGACCGCCATGTACGACCAGGTACGGGCGGCCATCGTCGTCCTCGACCCGCGCGCAGACCTCTCGCACCCGCGAGAGGTTTTTCTTTTTCCTGGCCCATCTTCAGCCGGGAGGGGAGCGCGAGGGACCATGGGGGGACGGTGGAGCCGGTCATTCCGGTAGACCGAGATCCAATACAGGAGCCTTGACACCATGAGGGAAACCAGCGAGCTCGACGACTCGTTCCACGTCTTCGACACGACGCTGCGCGACGGCGCGCAGCGCGAGGGCATCAACCTCACCGTCGCGGACAAGCTGGCCATCGCACGGCACCTGGACGACTTCGGCGTGGGCTTCATCGAGGGCGGCTGGCCCGGCGCCAACCCGCGGGACACCGAGTTCTTCGCCCGCGCCCAGCAGGAGATCGACTTCAAGAACGCCCAGCTGGTCGCCTTCGGCGCCACGCGCCGGGCGGGTGGCAAGGCGGCGGAGGACCCGCAGGTCAAGGCGCTGCTGGACTCGGGCGCGCCGGTGATCACCCTGGTCGCGAAGTCCCACGACCGCCATGTCGAGCTGGCGCTGCGCACGACGCTGGACGAGAACCTGGAAATGATCCGGGACACGGTGTCCCACCTCCGGGCGGAGGGCCGCCGGGTCTTCGTCGACTGCGAGCACTTCTTCGACGGCTACCGGGCGAACCCCCAGTACGCGAAGTCGGTCGTCCGCGCGGCGTCGGAGGCCGGCGCGGACGTGGTCATCCTCTGTGACACGAACGGCGGCATGCTGCCGGCGCAGGTCCAGGCCGTCGTCTCGACGGTCCTGGCGGACACGGGAGCGCGCCTGGGCATCCACGCCCAGGACGACACGGGCTGTGCGGTCGCGAACACCCTCGCCGCGGTGGACGCGGGCGCCACGCATGTGCAGTGCACGGCGAACGGCTACGGTGAGCGGGTGGGCAACGCCAACCTGTTCCCGGTGGTGGCGGCCCTGGAGCTGAAGTACGGCAAGAAGGTGCTGCCCGAGGGCCGGCTCCGCGAGATGACGCGTATCTCGCACGCGATCGCGGAGGTCGTGAACCTGACCCCCTCCACCCACCAGCCCTACGTCGGCGTCTCGGCCTTCGCCCACAAGGCGGGCCTGCACGCGTCCGCGATCAAGGTGGACCCGGACCTGTACCAGCACATCGACCCCGAACTGGTCGGCAACACCATGCGGATGCTGGTCTCCGACATGGCGGGCCGCGCGTCGGTGGAGCTCAAGGGCAAGGAACTGGGCGTGGACCTGGGCGGCGACCGGGAGCTGGTCGGCCGGGTCGTGGAGCGCGTGAAGGAGCGCGAACTCAAGGGCTACACCTACGAGGCGGCGGACGCGAGCTTCGAGCTGCTGCTGCGCGAGGAGGTCGCCGGGAAGCCGTTGCGCTACTTCCGCACGGAGTCCTGGCGGGCGATCGTCGAGGACCGCCCCGACGGCACCCACGCCAACGAGGCGACGGTCAAGCTCTGGGCGAAGAGCGAACGCATCGTCGCCACGGCGGAGGGCAACGGCCCGGTGAACGCACTGGACCGCGCGCTCCGCGTAGCGCTCGAAAAGATCTACCCCCAGCTTGCCAAGCTCGACCTCGTCGACTACAAGGTCCGCATCCTCGAGGGCGTCCACGGCACCCAGTCCACGACCAGGGTCCTCATCTCCACCTCCGACGGCTCCGGCGAGTGGTCCACGGTGGGCGTGGCCGAGAACGTCATCGCCGCCTCCTGGCAGGCCCTGGAGGACGCGTACACGTACGGTCTGCTGCGCGCGGGCGTGGAACCGGCGGAGTAGTCCCGAGCAGGGGCTCTGCCCTCTGGGGAATGCGCCCCAGAGGGTGGAGCCCCTGGGCGCTACTGCAACCGCCACTTCTGGTTGGCCGCCCCCGTGCACGACCAGATCTGCGCCCGCGCCCCGTTCGCCGACGCGTTGTCCGTCACGTCCAGGCACTTGTTCGCCGCACTGTTGACCACATCACCCGTCGACGAGTTGTACGACCACTGCTGAGCTCCGGTCCCATTGCAGTCGTACAACTGCACCTTCGCCCCGTCCGCCGTCGAACCCCCCGACACATCAAGGCACTTGCCCAGCGCCTGGATCGACCCGTCGGACGTCACCGTCCACTGCTGGGCGGCCGTCCCGTTGCAGTCGTAGAGCTGCACCGCCGTCCCGTTGGTGGTCGATGCCCCGGCCACGTCCAGGCACTTGCCCGCGAGGCCCACGAACGCTCCCGACCGGTCACCGCCGCCCGACTGCGTGCCCGACCATGTGAACGTCGCCGACGTCTTTGCCGGCAGCGAGTACGTGGCATGCTGCGAACCCCAGTTGACCGTCACGGTCTGCGCCGACGACGCGTCGTTGTACGCGATCAGCGCCTTCGAACCGTCCGGGTTGCGCCATGCCACGTTCGGCACCGCCGAGCTCGCCGTCGACGCGATGCGCTGCGCGCCCGGCCGTACGAACTTCGTCAGGTGGCCCATCGTGTAGTACTCGATCGTGTAGTCCACCGTCCCGCTCGCACCGTCCCCGTTGTGGACCGTGATCAGCCCCGTGCAGGTGCCGCATCCGCCGTTGTGCGGACCCATGTTCTGGTCCACCGCGAGCGACCACTTCGTCACCAACTTCGCCCAGTTCCGCGTGTAGTCGACGATGTTGAGCATGTCCTCGCGCTGCTGGTTCGCGATCCAGGTGCCGCCCGAGTGCTCCGTGCCGAACGCGTCCAGCTGCGGGTACTGGTTGTGGACGGTCGTCTGCTTCGTCACGTCACCGCCGTACCCGTGCCATGCGATCCCCCCGAAGTTCGGGTGCGAACGGATCGCCGCGTCGTCCACCGTCCCGGCCGCGTACGCGTCGTAGGTGTCCCAGTTCCAGTCGTGCGCCAGCACCTTCGTCGAAAGGCCCGCCGCCTGCAGCTTCGGCAGCAGTTCGTTCTTCGTGAAGTATGCGAGCCCGGAGGCGTTCCAGCTCATCGACGGATAGCCCGAGCAGCACGTGGGCTCGTTCTGGGCCGTGACATAGGAGACGGGGACGCCCTGGTCCCGGTAGGCCTGGAGGTACTTCACAAAGTACGACGCGTACGCCCCGTAGTCCTCCGCCTTCAGCCAGCCCCCGTTGAGCTGCCCGCTGTCCTTCATCCAGGCCGGCGCCGTCCAGGGGGTGGCCATCACCGTCAGCGAGGGGTTGAGCTGGAGCGCCTGCTTCGTCAACGGCACCACGTCCGCCAGGTCGTGCGCGATCGAGAACCGGGTGAGGTCCGGGTCCGTCTGGCCCGCCGGCACGTCGTCGTACGTGTAGCCGTAGCGCGCCAGGTCCGACGCGCCCATCGGATTGCGCAGGAACGACAGCCCGATCCCGTCCGTCGGAGAGAACAGCTTGCGCATCGTCGCGTCCCGCGTCGTCTGCGACAGCGCCCCGCTGCTGTTCATCAGCCAGGCCGCGGTGTCCGTGAAGGACGCGCCGCCGCCGGTGAAGGTCTGGTAGCGGGTGTTCTCGTCGACCGTGATGTTCTCGCCGCTGCCGCCGGTGCCGGACTGGAAGGTGAACGGGGTCTGCGCCTGGAGCCCGCGGACGACATGGCGTCCGCCGGCGTCGTCGGTCGTGGTCAGCCAGGCCGTGATCTGTTCGCCGGCGGCATGCGCGGGCAAGGTGCCCGCCGCGGTCAGTCCGGCGGTGGTCAGCAGCCCGGCAAGGACCAGCCGAACCGCGCGCAGAGGTCTTCTCATGGTGCGCCGCCCTTCTGGGGTGGGGGATGGGAGGCGTGCGAGGCGTGAGTAAATGACGGCTGCGTGACCACGTCAAGGGGGTGCGCGTTCACTTTCCGAAGCAACAACCTCCCTGATCCAGCCGGGATTTGAGTCTGTACCCGTTCTGACGTGAAGTCTTGACGGCTCCGCGGTACGCCAGTTAACTCACGCCGTGATCTAAGTCGTAAGTCGATTCGGGCGATCGCCAAGTGATCGCCAGTGGACTACGAGAGCCAAAGGGAAGGTCCATGCGAAGAACCGCCCTGCTCGCCTCTGCCACCCTGCTCACCGCTCTGCTTCCGCTCACCGTCGTCGGGAGCGCCTCAGGCGCCGACGACCCGGCCCCCGTCCCCATCGACCGCTTCGAGGGTGAGGTGCCCTTCGCGAACCAGCCCGCCGAGGGCATCTTCACCTGGGGAAGCGACGCCGACGACCCGCCCGCGCTCCAGCTCACCGAGCGCGCGGACGCCCCCGAGGGCGCCAAGGTCCTCACCGGCACCTATGACATCAGCGGCTACGGCGGCTTCACCCACGACTTCGCCGCCGACCGGCCCGCCCACGACTGGTCGGCCCACAAGGGCATCCGGTTCTGGTGGGACGGCCAGGACAACGGCAAGAAGATCGCCTTCGAGATCAAGGACGGCGGTGCGAACGGCGAGGCGTCGGAGCTCTGGACGACCTCCTTCACCGATGACTGGACCGGCTGGAAACAGGTGGAGATCCCCTTCACCGACTTCGCCTACCGCACGGACTACCAGCCCGTCGGCGGCATCGACCACGTCCTGGGCCTCACACAGATGTGGGGGTACGCCGTCACGCTTCCCGTGGGCGTCAAGGGGCACTTCGCCATGGACGACGTCGAGTTGTACGGCAGGGCCGACCAGTCCCTGCGCGCCTCCGTCACCACGGACTCGGCCGTCTACCCGGTCAAGCAGGGCGCGACGGCGGCCGTCAAGGTCTCCGTCACCACCACCGGGTCCGCCCCCGTCGACGAACCGGTCACCGTCACGTACGAGACGGCCGGCGGCACCGCCGAGTCCGGCAAGGACTACACCCCCGTCCGGGGAACCCTCACCTTCCCGGCCGGTACGGCATCCGGAAGCACGCAGACCATCCAGGTCCCCACCCTCAAGGACAAGGCCGCCGAGCCGGCCGAGACCATCCCGCTGAAGCTGACCGTCACCGGCGCCAAGGCCCCCGCCGAGACCCCGCAGGTCGTCATCGACGCCCACGGACTTCCGTACCTCGACAGCAGGCTGCCGGTGAGGAAGCGGGTCGCGGACCTGGTCTCCCGTATGTCCCTGGAGGAGAAGGCCGGCCAGATGACCCAGGCCGAGCGCGCGGCGCTCTCCACCCCGGGGGACATCGCCGCGTACGACCTCGGCTCGCTCCTCTCCGGCGGCGGCTCGACCCCCACGCCCAACACCCCTGAGGCGTGGGCGAAGATGATCGACTCCTTCCAGCTCCGGACACAGGCGACCCGGTTCCAGATCCCGCTGATCTACGGAGTCGACGCGGTCCACGGCCACAACAACCTGGTCGGCTCCACGATCATGCCGCACAACATCGGCATCGGGGCGACGAGGGATCCCCAACTCGCCGAGAAAACAGGTGCCGTGACGGCCAGTGAGGTCCGCTCCACCGGTGTCCCCTGGGACTTCGCACCCTGCCTGTGCGTCTCGCGCGACGAGCGCTGGGGCCGCAGCTACGAGTCCTTCGGTGAGGATCCGGCCCTCGTCCAGTCCATGGAGACGATCATCCAGGGCCTCCAGGGGCGCGCGAACGGCAAGGACCTGAACCACAACGACAAGGTGCTCGCCACCGCCAAGCACTTCGTCGGCGACGGCGGCACCGAGTACGGCTCGTCGACCACGGGGTCGTACAAGATCGACCAGGGCGTCACCAAGGTCACCCGGCAGCAGCTGGAGGCCATCCACCTGGCGCCGTACCGGACCGCCGTGGACCGCGGCATCGGCTCGGTCATGCCGTCGTACTCGTCCCTCGACATCCTCGGCGACGGCCGGGGCCCGGTGAAGATGCACGCCCGCGCCGACATGATCAACGGTGTCCTCAAGGACCGTATGGGCTTCGACGGGTTCGTCATCAGCGACTGGAACGCCATCGACCAGCTCCCCGGCGACTACGCGTCCCACGTCCGCACGTCGGTCGACGCGGGCGTCGACATGATGATGGTGCCGTACGGCTACAAGGACTTCACCACGACCCTGATCGCCGAGGTGAACGCGGGCCGCATCAGCGAGAAGCGGATCGACGACGCCGTCTCCCGCATCCTCACCCAGAAGTTCCGGCTGGGTCTGTTCGAGCACCCGTACGCCGACACCACCGGCGCCGCCGAGATCGGCTCCGCCGCGCACCGGGCCGTGGCACGGCAGGCGGCCGCCGAGTCCCAGGTACTGCTGAAGAACGCGGGCGGCGTGCTGCCGCTGAAGACGAACCAGAAGGTGTACGTCGCCGGGTCCAACGCCGACGACCTCGGCAACCAGACCGGCGGCTGGACCATCACCTGGCAGGGCGCATCCGGTACCCACACCCAGGGGACGACCATCCTCCAGGGCATGCGGAAGGCCGCCCCGGACGCGACGATCACCTACTCCAAGGACGCCTCGGCGCCCACGTCCGGCTACGACGTCGGCGTGGTCGTCGTCGGCGAGACCCCGTACGCCGAGGGCGTCGGCGACGTCGGCAACGGCCATGACCTTCAGCTGTCCGCCGCCGACAAGGCCGCCGTCGACAGGGTGTGCGGCGCCATGAAGTGCGCGGTGCTGATCGTCTCCGGGCGCCCGCAGATCATCGGCGACCGGCTCGGCGCCATCGACGCGCTCGTGGCCTCCTGGCTGCCGGGCACCGAGGGCGACGGCGTGGCGGACGTCCTCTACGGCAGGCGCCCGTTCACGGGTCAGCTCCCGGTCACCTGGCCGAAGTCCGAGGCCCAGCTGCCGATCAACGTCGGCGACGCGTCCTACGATCCGCAGTTCCCGTACGGGTGGGGCCTGACCACGCTCACCAAGGTCCCGCAGGGCGGTGCGGCAACGCTGAAGGCGCTCGGGCGCGCGGCCGCCGTGGCCGAGAAGACGGGTTCCGCGCGGGCGGGACGCGAGATCGTCACCAAGGCGCGGCTGCTCGTCCAGCAGAAGGTGGGCTCCGCGATCACGGCGGCGGTCGCGGGGCCGTTCGCGGACGCGGACCATCTGCTGCTGACCGGGAAGTACGCGGCGGCGGTGGCCAGGTTGACGGAGGCGTACCGGGCGGCGTGACGGCCCGGCGGCTCCCGGTGGGCGGTGCGCCATGCGGCACGCACCGCCCACCGGGCACGCAGGGCATCATCCGTCCATGTCCCCACCCGTTCGGACGCCCGGTTCCGGGTACCTTCGGGTAGCTTCGAAGTATGAAGGCCGTGCTGATCCGAGGACTCGCCGTGCCGCTGATCGCCCTGGTCATGGTGGCCCTGACAGCCCTGTTCGCCGGTGTGCCCCATGCGCACGCGGCCACCGGCGTCTCGGCCGTCGCCGAGGCACTGCGCAAGGGTCCGGTGTACGTCGATCCGGCGGCCTCCGGGCAGTTGTCCACCACGGATGCGGACGCGCTCGCGAAGAAGATCAAGGACGCGGACAAGCCGGTCTTCATCACGGTCCTGCCCGCCGGCTACCCCACGAAGAACCTGTTCTCCGACCTGCGTACGGCCACCGGCATCACCGGCCTGTACGCCATCCGCCTCGGTGACCGCTTCGACGCCCGGGCCGACTCCTCGGTCATGCCCCGTACCGCCGTGCAGAACCTGGTCACCAGCGTCCGGGGCGAGACCGCCAAGGCCCAGCTGAACGACTTCACCGACCGCGCCCTCCTCAACGTGCGCGGCCACGCCCCGTCGACGTGGGGCACCTCGGGCGGGGGCCCCGGGTTCTCGGCCGGCGGGCTGATCACGGTCGCCGTGGTGCTCGTGGCCGCGGGCGCGGGCGCGTACACGCTGGTACGCCGGACCCGGCGCCGCCGGGAGGAGGAGCAGCGGGCCGCGCTGGAGAAGCTGCGGGTGGTGGTCGACGAGGACATCACCGCCTTCGGCGAGGAGCTGGACCGCCTCGATTTCCACCCGGCGGAGCCCGGCGCGGACGACGCGATGCGGGCGGACTACGAGCGCGCGCTGGACGCGTACGAGCAGGCGAAGTCGGCCATGGCGGCGGCGCAGCGGCCCGAGGACGTGAAGTCCGTGACCCAGGCCCTGGCGGACGGCCGCTTCTCGCTCGCGCAGCTCGCCGCCCGCCGTGAGGGCCGCCCTCTGCCCGAACGCAGACCACCCTGTTTCTTCGACCCGCGCCACGGCCCCTCCGTCGCCGACGTGACCTGGACGCCCCTGGGCGGCGCACCCCGCGAGGTCCCGGTCTGCGCGGCGGACCAGGCCCGGCTGGCCGACGGCCGCGATCCCATGATCCGCGAGGTGGAGACGGACTACGGCCGCCGCCCGTACTGGGACGCCGGCCCCGCCTACGGCCCCTGGGCGGGCGGCTACTTCGGCGGCGGCATCCTGCCCGGCCTGCTGGTCGGCACGCTGCTCGGCAGCATGATGGCCACCCCGTCGTACGCGGCCGACTACGGCAGCGGATACGGCGACTTCGGTGGCTACGACGGCTACGAGGGGGGAGATGTCTCGGGTGCCGACTTCGACCCCGGAGACTTCGGCGGCGGTTTCGGTGACGGCGGGGGAGGGGACTTCGGCGGAGGCGGCGGGGACTTCGGCGGGGGGTTCTGAAGGGGCCGGTGGTTCAAGGGCCTTCGACGGGTGCTTGCGCTGACGCGTCTTCGACGGGTACGTCCGCGTCCGCGAGCCGCTCCATCGACGCGCCCGCCGGCGTCAGCACCCCGCGTTCCGTCTCGCTCAGCGACGCGAGAGCGGCCGGGCGTCGCGCCGGGCCATGTCCCGCTGGAGCGCCCGGCGCCCCTCCTCGGTGAGCGTCAGCATGGACTGACGCCGGTCGACGGGACCCGGTTCGCGGGGATCAGCCCCTCGCCCTCCAGCTCGGCGAAGACCCGAGTGAGCGACTGCGGCCGCTGCCGCTCGGCCGCCGCGATCTCGCCGGGCGTCGCGGGCCCGTGCCGGTGCAGTTGCCCGAGTACGCCGAGCTGATGGGGACTGAGACTCCCGGCCGACATGACCACCGCCCTGTCCCTCCTCCTCGGCTACTTCGGCCAGGACGCCCAGAGCCTGCTGCCCACCCGGCTGGAGGCGATCGCCGTGGGCGCGGTGCTGTCGGTGGCGGCGGCCTGGTGGCTGCTGCCGGTGCCGAAGCGACGGACGGTGCGCGCGGCAGGGTCAGCCGTGACGCTTCACGACGCGTGACGCCCTGGCGGCGTAGCGCTCTCCGGCCGCATGCCACCAGGCCGGCGGCGAGGGCCCGTCGACCGTGGCGGTCGGCTGACTGGGATGCAGCCCGAGGCGCCACAGGGCACGCGCATCCACATACACGATGATCGACCCGTACCAGTGCCCATCGGCCCGTCGCCCGCACATGAGATCGCACCGGACCTCGTCCTTGACGAACGGCATCCAGTCGATCCCGCGCTCCCGCAGTCAAGCGCGCAGGGCGGCCACGGGGTGCGGGCGTCCGTCCGTGTTCTCGTACGCGGCGACGACGATCCAGTCGGTCGGCTCAGCGGGCGACGCGGTCAAGGAACTTGCTCCAGGTGGCGGGGGAGACGGTGAGGACGGGTCCGTCGGGGGTCTTGGAGTCGCGGATGTGGATGGTGGCGGGGGTGGGGGCGACTTCGAGGCAGTTGCCGCCTTCGTTACTGCTGTAGCTGGACTTGAACCACGCCAGCTCGTCCGAGCGGTTCTGCTGCCGTGCTGCGGTGTTCATGAGTCTCCTAGCAGTCTGTTCAAGAGACGCACGCTGTCGTCGGGAGAGAGCGCCTGTGACCGCAGCATTCCATACTTGAGGTGATAGTCGCTGACCTCGTCGGGATCGTCGATGAGGAAGCTGGCGCGCTGCACTTCCAGGTAGACGAGACGGTCGTGTTCGGGCGTTTCCAGCAGCGTCATCGGGCCTGCGAGCCCGGCGTGCGGCATCCGGTCCATGGGCATGATCTGCACGCTCATATGGACGGGTTCGGTGTACTCGAGGATCTGGCGGACCTGCTCCCTCATGACCTCCGAGCCGCCGACCTGCCGCCGCAGAATGCTCTCCTCGATGACGAAGTGACCTACGGGCGGGCGGTTCCGTTGCCAGATCAACTGCCGTTCCATACGCGCGTTCACCCACTGCTCGGCAGTCTCGCTCCCTAGCGAGGGATAACGGGAGTCGAAAGCGGCGAGGCAGTACTCCCGGGTCTGGAGCAGCCCCGGCACCATCTGGGTCTCGTACGCCAGAATGCACACCGCTTCCTGCTCGTGATCCACAAGCCCCTGCGCGAACTGAACGATCCGCTCCCGAACCGGCAGTTTGGTCACCAGCACCGCCAACGCTCCACCCGTGCCCAGCAGTTCGTCAAATTGCTCGGCCCGATCCGGCTGGAGCGCCAGCCTCCCCTGCTCGATCGACCCCACTGTGTCCACATGAATGCTCGCCAACTCGGCGAACTGTTCTTGCGTGAGACGCGCCTTTTTCCTGTAGTGCGCTACGAGCGCACCAACCGCGTGCCACGAACCGACCTTCTTGGGCCTGCTTGCCACGTGCATGGCTGTCCCCTTCCCCCGCAGACGCCCGAAGTCCTCGTAGTGGACTCGTAGCAATCAGGTCTACGACTTCACACACTGCTCCACTCTAGTGACACCCTGTGACATTCGGAGCGTGAACGAACAACCCCAACACCCCCACACCCGCGAGGCGTTCTACCGTCGAGACCGCAGATCGGTCCGCCTGGCCCGGGAGTTCACCCGCGCCGCGCTCATCGACTGGGAGGCCGGCTCGCGTTCAGACGACGTACTGCTCTGCGTGAGCGAACTCGCCACCAACGCATTGCTCCACGGCGTACCACCCGGCCGAGGCTTCGGCCTGCGCCTGACCCTGCACCCCGACGGCGTCCTCCGCATCGAGATTCACGACAGCGGCCCGGGTGAGGTCGGACTCCCGGACGACCTGCCACCGGAGTCGGAACACGGCCGCGGCCTCCTGTTGGTCGCCGCGCTCGCGGACAAGTGGGGCGTCGGGGAGCGGGAGCCGGGAAAGATCGTGTGGTGCGAATTCGCGTGATCGATCAGGGCGGAGCCCGTCAAGCGCTCCGGGACCGCTCTGGAGCCGGTCCCGGAGCGCGCGGTTCATGCCGGCGGTTCCGAGTACTCCTGCACGTACGCCCGGTCGAGGTCGTCCCACGAGTGGTCGCAGTACTTCTTGGACGTGCTGTATCCGCCGACCCACGGACCGTGCTTCTTGTACTGGACGTTGGCCGGTGTGAGGCAGACGAGCACGATGCGATGAGTCCACATGGCCCGGGGAGGACTGCACTGGGAGTACGCGCCGTTACTGCCGACGTAGTGCGCTTTGCAGATCGTGCTGATGTGTGGCGTGTTCTGCGCCGCTTGGGCACTGCCGGTCAGGCCGGCGATGCCCGTGCCCGCCACCAGTGCCAAAGTGCCTGCGTACAGCGAGATACGCTTCCGTATGGTCATGGCTGGGAATTCCTTCCTGAGGTTCGGCCCACGGGGCTGGGAGCGATGGCGGCTAAAAGCCTGCGCAATCCCATCCGCGATTCGCCGCGTAGACGAGCGCCGACCAGGTTTTGGGCCCCACGATGCCGTCAACCTCCACGTGGGGGTACTGCGTTACGTTCACGCACTTTTGGAAGCTGCGCACCGCCGAGGTTGTCTTCGGCCCGTACTTGCCATCGATGCCACCCGTGCTGAGATCGACTTCGTTGAGGTAGCACTGCGCGAGCTTGACCGCGCGCCCTTGGCTCCCGTACCGCAGCGTCACGTGCTGGGTGGCGTACTCCGAGCACACGTCCGAGGACCTGGCCGCGGCCGGGTGTTGTGCCGTGACGGGCTCCGCGGTCGCCGGGCTGACGCCCAGGGCCAGACTGGCGGCCGTGACCAACCCGGATATCAGATATGCCCTCTTGGACGCGATGGTCGATGCCATCACTTCACCTGCCTTCCTGTGTCGAACGCGGCCCGTGGACGGACCGGTCGCGGGGCGGTGAAGCGATCGTGCCTGGCGGGACATGGGCGAAGACAGGGCATCGAGGCATGATGGGCAAAGGCGGGACACAGCGGCTGTGACCTGCGGGTTTTCGATGACCGCTGACGCGTTTCTGGGACGCGGGACCGGGACGCCCGGGGCGACGACCCGGCACGGCTGCGGGCGTCAAAGAACTTCAGCGCCGCGGACGGGCGGATGCGGCCCTGCGGGCCGCCGAAGTCGTGGCGGCCAGGGAGGCGGGGCCGGAACGGCGGCTCACAAGGCGGTCGGCTGAGTCAGAGGCGCCGGGCCGCAACGCCGAGCGCCCGCCCTCCGTGTACGGGGGATTGGAGGGCGGGCGCGCTCAGGGGGCCGCGTGAGGTGGGGGCTCGCGCGGCGGTTGGGTGAGGGTTACGCCTGCTTGATCGCCGAGATGTCGAACACCAGCTTGATCTTGTCCGAGACCAGCACGCCGCCCGTCTCCAGCGCGGCGTTCCAGGTCAGGCCCCACTCCGAGCGCACGAGCTCCGCCTTGCCCTCGAAGCCCACGCGCTCGTTGCCGAACGGGTCCTTGGCCGAGCCGTTGAACTCCAGGTCGATGCTGATCGGCTTGGTGGTGCCCAGGATCGTGAGGTCGCCGGTGATCCGGTAGTCGTCACCGCCCAGGGCCTCGGCCTTGGTGGAGCGGAACGTCATCGTCGGGAACTCGTCGATCTTGAAGAAGTCCGAGCTGCGCAGGTGGTTGTCGCGGTCCGCCGAGCCCGTGTGGATGCTGTCCATCGTGACGTCGATCGAGGCCGTGGACTGCGACGGGTCCGCGCCGTCCAGGTGCAGCGTGCCGGTGAAGTCCTTGAAGTTGCCCTTGACGTTCGTGACCATCGCGTGCCGCGCCACGAAGCCGATCGTGCTGTGCGACGGGTCGATCGAGTACTCACCGGTCAGCGCGGCGAGGTCGGGGTTCACCGCCGCGGCCGGGGTGGTCTCGGTGTCGGTGCTCTTGCGGCCGAAGATGCCCATGACGTGCTCCTTGGGGGACGGGTTCGCGGTCTCCTTCAGAGGCCGCGGCTGAAGCTGTTTAATCTTCAACGAGGTCAACACAAGCGACCGTAGACCTATTCCATTCAAGTTTCAACATCATCGGATACGTGTCGCCGTTATTACGTTCCGTGGTCGACGGTGTGGGAGTATGCCGCGTCGTGACGTCCGACCGTTCGTACTTTCCTCATCGCGGCCCTGGCGGCCACCGCCATCCCGTCCGTCACTCCCGCATACGGCCAAGTCCCGTACGCCGTCGCTGTACGGTGGAGGGGCTGACCGCGTCGGCCGACGCCGGTGTGCTCGTACGGCCCCGGGGCCGAACGGCGGCGCTCTGCGTGAGTGAGTCGCGCAGTACGGGGAAGCCTCTGGAGATCGTCTGGGGCCGGCCGGTCCGGGCCGTCGTACGCGCCGACCCGACCGTCGAGGTGCTGTCGTGGGGCCGCCGTTCGGGGATCGGAGTCACTCCGGGGATGGCATGTGCGACCCATCAATGCGAGGTGGCTCGCGCCTGACGTCCTTGTTGGACCCCTACAACCCCCAGGCCCTCTGAACAGTCAGATGGGCTGCATGGGGATCGGAATCTGTTCAGGGGTACCAGTAAAACGGGCCGGAGACTGTACGGAGTCGACGGCCCGCTTTCCTTGGTGGACTTCGTAAGGTCGCTACATGACCGTTTTGGACGAGGCTGTAGATTCCGGGAGCGAGCCCACGGACGCGCGCGGGCGAGTCGCCGAACTGCACGAGATCCGTGCCCTGGCGATGGCCGGCCCGAGCAAGAAGGCGACCGAGGCGCAGCACGCCAAGGGCAAGCTGACCGCCCGGGAACGCATCGAGCTCCTCCTGGACCCGGGGTCCTTCCGCGAGGTCGAGCAGCTGCGCCGGCACCGGGCGTCCGGGTTCGGCCTGGAGGCCAAGAAGCCGTACACCGACGGTGTGATCACCGGCTGGGGCACGGTGGAGGGCCGTACGGTCTTCGTCTACGCCCATGACTTCCGTATCTTCGGCGGCGCGCTGGGCGAGGCCCACGCCACCAAGATCCACAAGATCATGGACATGGCCATCGCGGCCGGTGCGCCGCTGGTCTCGCTGAACGACGGCGCGGGCGCCCGTATCCAGGAGGGCGTCAGCGCGCTCGCCGGGTACGGCGGCATCTTCCAGCGCAACACCAGGGCGAGCGGTGTCATCCCGCAGATCTCGGTGATGCTCGGCCCGTGCGCGGGTGGCGCGGCCTACTCTCCGGCGCTGACGGACTTCGTGTTCATGGTCCGCGAGACGTCGCAGATGTTCATCACCGGCCCGGACGTGGTCAAGGCCGTGACGGGCGAGGAGATCACCCAGAACGGCCTGGGCGGCGCCGATGTGCACGCCGAGACCTCCGGTGTCTGCCACTTCGCCTACGACGACGAGGAGACGTGCATCGCCGAGGTGCGCTACCTCCTCTCGCTGCTCCCGCAGAACAACCGGGAGAACCCGCCGCGGGTCGAGTGCACGGACGCGGCGGACCGTCGCAGCGACGTCCTGCTGGACCTGGTCCCGGCGGACGGCAACCGGCCGTACGACATGGCCAAGGTCATCGAGGAGATCGTCGACGACGGCGAATACCTGGAGGTCCACGAGCGCTGGGCGCGCAACATCATCTGCGCGCTGGCCCGCCTGGACGGCCAGGTGGTGGGCATCATCGCCAACCAGCCGCAGACCCTCGCCGGCGTCCTGGACATCGAGGCTTCGGAAAAAGCTGCACGTTTTGTCCAGATGTGTGACGCTTTTAACATTCCGCTCGTGACGTTCCTGGACGTTCCCGGGTTCCTCCCGGGTGTCGACCAGGAGCACGGAGGAATCATCCGCCACGGCGCGAAGCTGCTGTACGCGTACTGCAACGCGACCGTGCCGCGGATCTCGCTGATCCTGCGCAAGGCGTACGGAGGTGCGTACATCGTGATGGACAGCCAGTCCATCGGGGCGGACCTCACCTATGCCTGGCCGACCAACGAGATCGCCGTGATGGGCGCGGACGGCGCCGCCAACGTCATCTTCCGTCGGCAGATCGCGGACGCGGAGGACCCGGAGGCCATGCGGGCGCGGATGGTCAAGGAGTACAAGTCCGAGCTGATGCATCCCTACTACGCGGCGGAGCGAGGCCTGGTCGACGACGTCATCGACCCCGCCGAGACGCGCGAGGTCCTGATCAGGTCGCTCGCGATGCTCCAGTCGAAGCACGCGGACCTGCCCTCCCGCAAGCACGGCAACCCCCCGCAGTAACCGAGCGGACCCATCGCGGCAACCCCGCGGACCTCTCTCTCACGGAGACTGACACCCATGAGCAACCCTGACATCCGCGTCGAGAAGGGCCACGCCGAGCCCGAGGAAGTGGCCGCCATCACGGCCATCCTCCTGGCCCGCGCAGCGGCCCAGTCGCCCAACACGACCTCGGCCCACCGGGGCCGCGCAAAGGCGGGCTGGCGCCGCCTGGAGCGCGAGCCGGGCTTCCGGGCGCCGCACAGCTGGCACGGCTGAGCTGCGCAGGCTGAGCCGCTTTTTGAGGGGCTCCTCCGCTATGGAGGGGCCCTTCTTGCTGTGCAGGCACAGGGTGGCTTCCCGCCGTGCAGGCACAAGGTGGCTCTGGCCGGTTCGGCACCGCCGGACAACCCCGTCCCGCCTCTCGCCGTCGCGGCGGAAAGCAGAGTCGGGGGGGGGGGGGGGGGGGGGGGGGGGGGCGGGGGGGGGGGGGGGGGGGACACCTAAAAAACATCGCGCCAAAAAAAGCTGGTCTACAGGTGTGTGATAG